>CAZLWT010000142.1:0-4465 GCA_964563325.1 uncultured Rhodoluna sp.
CTCTGCTGTTGCAGCCGGTGCGTTGACTTTGACACCGACCCCAACCATTTCGGGCTCCGCAACTGTTGGTCAGACCTTGACTGCGACGCCTGGCGCTTGGGATTCTGGTGTGAGCTTGGCTTATCAGTGGAAACGTGACGGTGTTGCGATCGACGCTGCAGCCTCAGCGACTTATGTTGTGACTGCCGATGATCTTGGTGCGGTTATCACTGTTTCGGTGACTGGCACCAAGGCCGGGTACACGACTGCTGCAAAGACAAGTTCGGCAACCAATCCGGTTGCAGCCGCAGCACTCAACTTGACGCCAACCCCAACGATTACCGGTGGCCCGTATGTTGGTCAGGTCTTGACTGCTGTGACTGGAATCTGGGATGTCGGTGTGACCTTCGCTTACGTTTGGAAGCGCAACGGTGTTGCCATCGCGGCTGCAACCTCAGGCAGCTACACGCTCGTCACCGCTGACTCAGGAAAAACCATTACGGTGACCGTCACCGGTTCAAAAGCTGGTGTGCCAAGTGTTGCCAAGACCAGTTTGCCAACCGCAACAATCACCGTGGTGAAGAACCTGCAGGCGGCATCAAAGCCGAACATGTTGGGCGAAATGGTCTTCGGCAAAACCTTGACCGCTAACCTCAACCAGTGGGATTCCGGTGTGACCTTCACCTACCAATGGAACCGCAACGGTGTGGCTATCGCGGGTGCAACATCCAAGACCTATGTTTTGGCCGTTGCCGATGTGGCGCAGGTCATGTCTGTTACAGTCACGGGTTCAAAGGTTGGTTTTGTGTCTGCCTCGAAAACTAGCTCTAACAGTTCACCGGTGCGTGCGGCGGCCATTGGCAATGCCCCAACCCCGAGAATCACGGGTGTTGCCAAGATCGGGCAGCTGCTAACCGCGAATGCTGGAACTTGGGATGCGGGCGTGACGCTCAGCTATCAGTGGAAGCGTTGGGGTACCGCGATTGCGGGTGCAACCAACTCAACTTATACGCCGGTTGCCGCCGACCGTGGTGCAGCGCTGAGTGTGACTGTTGTTGCGACCAAAGCCGGTTTTGCAACCGCCACTCGAACCAGTGGCTCAACCAACGCGGTTGAGAATCGCTAGACTCCTAAATATGTTAATTAGGACTCTATCGACGCGAATCATCGGTTTGCTCACGGCAGCATCCATCGTCATGGTTTCAAATGTGGCACCGGCCGCGGCCGCCGAGACTTTGACAATCATCGACGGTGTCAGTTACAAGATGGATGGCGCCGGGGCAGCCTTCGTCTCTGGCTACACCAATGATCTGCCGGCAAAGGTATCCATCGCGCCTGAAGTCAAGATCGACGGCGTGGCATTGCCAGTGACGCGCATCGGTGAGTACGCCTTTTTGAGGTCGACAGAAATGATTTCAATCGAGATTCCTGATTCGGTGACCACGATCGAACAGGCCGCGTTCGGTTATGCCTATGCACTTGAGTCGGTGCAGATTCCGAACTCGGTAACCAGCCTTGGCCAGAACGCCTTCGCCTATGACTCTTCATTGGTTTCTATTTCGATTCCCGACTCGGTTTCCAAAATCGAGGTCGGCTTGTTCGCTTGGGCAACCGCCCTGCAGTCGGTGCAGATTCCAAACTCTGTCACGAGCATCGAGCAGTGCGCCTTCTACGGTGATTCTGCGCTCGAGTCGCTGACCATTCCCGCGTCGGTCAAGAGCATCGGTGCCGCCGCTTTTGATAATGCATCCGGGTTGCGGTCGCTGTATTTTGAAGGCGCGGCTCCCGAAGTTGGCGATTACGCATTTAGGGCGTCTCAGCCAACGGTTTACTATCACAGTGACTTTGGCGACGCCGTCGGCGGTTTCACCTCGCCGACCTGGCAAGGGCTCGACACTGTTTCTTTCGAGGAAATGGTCAAGCGCACACCGCCCGGTGCGGTGCTTTACGAGCTCTCTGGTTCGTCGAGCCTAAAGCCTAAAATCATGGGTTCGGCCAAGGTCGGCAAGACCCTGCGGGTTGCCGCAGCAAGCTGGTCAAAGAGCCGAAAGTTAACTTTCCAGTGGTTTGCCAATGGCAAGCGCATCCCCGGCGCCAAGAGCGCTTCATACAAACTGCAGACGGCTCAGGTCGGTTCCCGCATTGCGGTTAAGGTGGCCTGGCACAAGAGCTCAAGAGTTGTGATTACCAAGACCACAGTCAAAAAGACCAAAGTTACGCGCTAGAAAAAACACCTCAAGGAGACTCCGAGTGTCAACATTTAGAAAGACTTCCGTCAGTCTCACCGCATTGGTATCTGCGCTTGCCTTGACTTTAGGTGCGAACGTTTCGCCAGCCGCCGCCATCTCCACGACCACGACCGTCAACGGTGTTGTCTATAGCTTGGATGGCGGAGGAACGGCTTACGTTTCTGGTCACACCAGCGATGTGCCGGCAAACCTATCCATCGCGTCTTCGGTTACCATCGGCGGTGCAAGCCGTGAAGTGGTTCGAGTAGGTCACTACGCTTTTGAGACAACCCCTGCTCTCGTTTCGGTTGTCATACCTAACACGGTTTACGAAGTCAGCGACTACGCTTTCGACCACTGCTCCAGTTTGGCTTCGGTTAGTCTTTCAAACTCGTTGATGACGATTGGCGATGCTGCATTCTTTGGGGCTACCTCACTGACCTCGCTCTCGATTCCTGATTCGGTTTTGTCAATTGGCTCGGCTGCGTTTGAGTACGCCACTTCATTGACCACGGTCACTCTGGGCAAGTCGCTTACCAGCATCGGCAGCTATGCCTTTAAGGGCAGTGACAGCTTGAGTTCGGTGACTTTCGCGGGCGCGGCACCGACTATGGGTGGCTATGTGTTCACCGATACATCGCCAACGATTTACTACCCGGTGAGGCTTGGAGCGGACTACGTTGCCGGCGGGTTCACGACCCCAACCTGGCAGGGCGCTTCTTCATCCGCGGTTTATGACACTCTTACCCTCACACCCACCCCAACTATTTCGGGCTTGGCAACGGCTGACGAGACGCTAATCGCAGACCCGGGTCAATGGGATTCTGGTGTAAGCCTCAGCTACCAGTGGCTTCGCGATGCGAGCCCGATTGCTGGAGCCAATTCTCGAACCTACGTTTTGGGGGCAGCCGATTTCGGTGCCAGCATCTCGGTGCAGGTCATGGTGTCGAAGCAATATTTCATGGGGGCTTTTAAAACCAGCAGCCCAACCGAGCCGATTGGCTATGGTGCCAGCACCACCGTGAACGGCGCCACCTATTCGAGCATTGGATCGGGTCAGGCATACGTTTCAGGTTGGACCAACGACCTGCCGGCGAACCTATCCATCGAGTCTTCGGTTTCTATCGACGGCGAGACCTATGCAGTGACCGGCATTGGCGTACAGGGTTTGTCTGGACCCCTAAACTTGGCTTCGGTGACGATTCCAGCTTCGGTGACCAGCGTGGGGGCCTATGCGTTTGGCCAAGACATGCAGTTGGTGAATGTGACCTTCGAGGGCGCTGCCCCGACAAGCGTTGGGGAATATGCCATTGCCTCGGGTGGCAGCCAAAACGGTGAACCGCTTGTAGTGCACTATTACTCACGCTTCGGCGCCGACGTTATTGCAGGAGGCTTCACCTCACCAATCTGGCAATACACACCCACAGTTGCCGTTGACGAGCCAATGACTCTGACGCCGACACCAACGGTTTCTGGAGTTGCAACTGTTGGGCAAATGCTGACGGCGGCCCCTGGTACATGGGATTCCGGGGTATCGCTTAGCTACCAGTGGAAGCGCGGCGCGGAGGCTATTTCGGGCGCAACCTCGGCGACTTACGTCTTGACCACCGAGGATCTTGCTGCGGCAATATCAGTGACGGTGACCGGTTCAAAGCCGTACTACCAGACCACTTCAAAGAGCAGTGAGTCAACCTCGGCTGTCGCCGGAGTGAACCTGACCCTGACGCCGACACCAATGATTTCTGGGGTGACAACAGTCGGGCAGACACTGACGGCGGCTCCGGGCGCTTGGGATTCAGGTGTAGCGCTTACCTATCAGTGGCGGCGAGGCGGAGCGCCAAAGGCCGGTGCCACCTCGGCAACCTATGTTTTGACCGAGTCGGATCTCGGTGCGGTATTCGCCGTGACTGTCACGGCGACCAAGGCCGGATTCCAAACGGTAGAGAAAACCAGTGCGGTGACCTCAGTCGTTGCAGCCGCGATTGCAGACTTCAGCAAGACGCCAACCCCAGTCATTTCTGGCTCGGCCAAGGTCGGCAAGACTTTGGTTGCCAAGCCTGGAGTTTGGGGCGCCGGCGTGAAGCTTGCCTATAAGTGGTATCGCTCTGGAGTCGCCATCAAGGGTGCGACCAAGGCCAGCTATAAGTTGACCAAGACCGATCTTGCCAAGAAAATCACGGTGTCGGTGACGGCAACCAAGGTTGGCTTCACAACCGCTACCAAAACCAGCAAGGCAACCGCGAAGGTTTCGCGCTAAA
>CAZLWT010000143.1:0-4461 GCA_964563325.1 uncultured Rhodoluna sp.
TCCAGGCATAGACACCAATGGCGTACTCACCTTGCGAGGCTCTGTCCATTTCTTGAGATTTTTGATGATCAATTCAATTTCAGTGATCGAGAAGCCGATGTCGTACAGCCAAGCCTCTTCTGGACCACGTCCGAGGTCCTGTTTGAGAGCAGCAGAAAAATCATCTGCGTTGTCTCGAAGCATCTTGATCATGCTCGTCAGTTGGGCTTTGCGCCAAGCGAGCGGACGCGTCTTGCCAGACTCAAAAGCTGTGCGCGCTGTAGCTACTACTTGAGAAATCATTCGAGCGGACGACGAGATTCGAACTCGCGACCCTCACCTTGGCAAGGTGATGCTCTACCACTGAGCCACATCCGCGTTGTCTCTTTAACAAGACTTGGATACTCTAACCCACAATGGCCCTGATGCGCAAACCCATTCACGTCGTGTCGACTTGGCGGTATTCTAGTGTCAAGGGCGTATGGCGTAGTGGTAGCGCGCTTCCTTCACACGGAAGAGGTCACTGGTTCGATCCCAGTTACGCCCACCAGATCTTTGAACTATGGGCGCCAGCTCCAGCGTGGATCAGTCTGCGCGTAAGCCATTTCACCATGCTGCAAGAGGTCGACACCGGCAATCTCATCTGTCGTCGTGACCCGAAAACCGATCACTTTCTGAATTCCCGCGGCCAGCAGCCAAGAGATCGCAAAAGCATAGCCACCGACAATCAAAACGCCAAGGGCCTGTTTACCAAGCTGTTCGGCACCGAAGCCGAAAAAGAGACCCACGCCATCCCCCGCTAGGCCAATCGCCAATGTGCCAATCACGCCGCCCACCAGGTGAATACCAACCACGTCTAAAGAATCATCGAATCCAAGAAGGTACTTGAGCTCGATTCCAAGTGCGCAGCAGACTCCCGCCAGAAGCCCGAGAGCAAGCGACCAGAGGGGGCTTAGCGACGCGCAAGAGGGAGTTATCGCCACCAGTCCTGAAACCGCACCCGAGGCCGCTCCGATGGCTGTGGACTTGCCCTGAGTCAGCCTTTCGTAAATCGACCAGCTCAGCAGTCCACCAACACCGGCCACCAGCGTGTTCACGAAGGCGAGCGACGCAGTGCCATTAGCCGCCAGAGCCGAGCCAGCATTGAAGCCGAACCAGCCGAACCAAAGCAGTGCCGCTCCGATCAGAGTCAATGGCACGTTGTGCGGGGCATGCATGCCTTTGGCAAACCCAAATCTTCTTCCGACAACCAATGCAACTGCCAGCGCCGAGGCACCCGAGGCAACCTCAACGACAGTTCCTCCGGCAAAGTCAATCAAACCCACGTCTTTTGCTAAAAACCCGCCATCGGTGACTTTGCCGTCGATGGATGTGAAGTTGAACACCCAACCGGCCACCGGGAAGTACACGATGGTCGCCCACAAGCCCGCGAACAACATCCAAGAGCTGAACTTCGCGCGATCAGCGATTGCACCCGAGATTAGCGCCACGGTGATTATTGCGAAGGTGCCCTGGAATCCAGCGAACGCCAAACCCGCTCCGTCCCCAGCTCTGGCCTGCTCGGTCAAACTTGTCAGAAATAGGTTATTCAGGTCAATGCCTACGACCCCATCAATGCCGACGTAGTTGCCTTGCCCCGCATTTGAAAACGAGATTGCGTATCCGTAAATCACCCAGAGAATTCCGATTAGGCCGAGCGACCCGAAGCTCATCATCATCATGCTGATTACGCTCGATGCTCGAACCATGCCCCCGTAAAAGAACGCCAGTCCGGGCGTCATCAGCAAGACCAGGGCTGAGCAAATAATTAGAAAGCCGACGGATTGGTTCAAGTTAACCCCTAGGTTAAAGGAAAAAGGGAGAACCCCTCTCGGAGCCCTCCCTTTGATTATCCCAGACGAACTAGCCGCGTTCCGCTCCGAAGGCGTAAGCCTCTTCGCCGTGAACTACGGTGTCGATTCCAGCAATTTCGTCTTCAGCCTTTACGCGGAAGCCGATGGTCTTCTCAATGGCAAAGCCGATGATGAGTGCGAGTACGAAGCTGTAAACCAGAACCGCTCCGGCTCCAAGTGCCTGCATTGCGAACTGGTGCCAACCGAAACCAAATGCTGCACCAACTCCGTTGCCAAAGATACCGATGTACAAGGTTCCAACGATTCCACCAACTAGGTGGATGCCGACGACGTCAAGTGAGTCATCGAAACCAAGGCTGTACTTCAGGTCGATTGCCAAGGCACAGACAACACCAGCGATTACACCGAGTAGCATGCCCCAGATTGGGTCAAGTGCGGCACAGGCAGGCGTGATTGCGACCAAACCGGCTACTGCACCGGAACCGGCACCGATAGAGGTTGCCTTGCCGTGCTTAATCTTCTCGATGGCAATCCAGCCGAGCATTGCCGCTGCGGGTGCTGCGAGGGTATTGATGAAGGCAATCGAAGCGAAACCATCTGCGGCAACTTCCGAGCCCGCGTTGAACCCGAACCATCCGAACCAAAGCAGGGCAACACCAAGGAGGGTCAAAGGAACGTTGTGCGGCTGCGAGATTCCCTTCGAGAAACCGAAGCGCTTTCCCAGCACGATTGCTAGGGCCAAACCAGCGGCACCCGCGTTGATGTGAACGGCAGTACCACCCGCAAAGTCGATAACGCCGAGGTTGTAAACAATCCAACCGCCGTCAACCATTTTGCCGTCAACCATGGTGAAGTTGAAGACCCAGTTGGCAACCGGGAAGTAAACCAACGTAGCCCATAGGCCAGCGAAGACCATCCAGGCTCCGAACTTGGCACGGTCGGCGATTGCTCCCGAAATAAGAGCAACGGTAATGATAGCGAAGGTTGCCTGGAAGGCAACGAATGCTAGGTCGGGGTGACCGGCTGTAACCGCACCCGCTTTGGCTCCTGCGACCTGCGCCGCTAGACCGATTGAATCTAGGTCAATTCCAAACCAACCATCGATACCGACGAACTTGCCAACGCCCGCGTTTGAGAATGAAATGGCATAGCCGTAAAGCACCCAGAGCACACCGATTAGGCCGAGTGATCCGAAGCTGAGCATCATCATGCTTACGACGCTCTTGGCCTTCACCATTCCTCCATAGAAGAATGCGAGACCAGGGGTCATCAACAGCACAAGGGCCGAAGAAATGAGAACGAAGGCTGTATTGCCTTGGTCTAGTGGAGTCATTTGTTTACCTCTCTTTGAATAAACAACATCGCCCGTAGTGGCTTGAGACCATTTTGTCGCTCACGCGTTTCGGGATTGGTGCCCTGAATGTTTCCAGTTTGTAAAAACAAAAGCGACTGAAAATCTGACACACTACAAACATGAAGTTTTTTCGAATCGAAAAAAACACGGCCTTCGTAGTTTTAAGTGCCGCCTTCCTCGGTTTCTGCCTGGCCAACAGCCCACTTTCAGGCTGGCTCTTCAATCTGGCTAACTTTTCACTACCGGTGGATTCCTTGAGTCTTAACTTGAGCCTTCAGGGGTGGATTGAAGATTTCGTACTCGTAGCTTTCTTCTTTCTGGTTGGGCTCGAACTAAAACACGAGCTCGTAGCTGGCAACCTGAAGAACCGAAGCAGATTGATTGTGCCCTCTTTGGCTGCAATCTTGGGCGTGGCCGTGCCGGCCCTGACTTATATCGCGGTTACCGGCGGGCACCCCGAACTGTTTAAGGGTTGGCCAATCCCTACCGCCACCGACGTGACATTTTCGTTGGCGGTATTCCTAATTTTCGGTGCGAAAATGCCAAAATCCGCGAGAACCTTTTTACTCGCATTCGCAATCATCGACGATATGCTGGCGATCTTGATCATCGCCATATTCTTCGGCACTTCGCTAAACCCACTATTCATAGCCATCGCGGTCTTTCTTTCGCTTGGCTTCTGGTACCTAGCGAAAATCTCGGCCAGCCCATGGCTTCTTATTATTGTTGGTCTCTGCGTTTGGTACCTGACACTTCGAAGCGGCATCCATCCAACAGTCGCCGGAGTCGCACTTGCATTACTTGTGCCGAAAGCCAATCTCGATCGCACGCGAGACACCCTGCACCCTTGGATTGGGGCCGTGGTCTTGCCGGTTTTTGCGTTTTTCGCGGCCGCAATCCCCCTAGCCGGTATTTCCTCAGCGCTCACCAGCCCCATCTTTTCAGCCGTGATGCTGCGACCCTTGGGCAAGATAATCGGTGTCTTTAGCGGCGCAATGATTGGGGTTTGGGTTTTGGGGGCAAGAGCCGACAAGACGGTATCCAAAGTGGATTATTTTGTGACTTCTACGATGGGTGGCATCGGCTTCACCGTAGCACTGCTGGTTTCAAACCTCAGCTTTCCACCGGGGTCAACCGAACGAAACTCGGCCGCCATAGCCACCCTTTTCTCGGCCCTGGCCTCGATGGTGCTGGCCGCGATAGCCCTGAGCCTAAGGTCGAAATACCTCGAGAAGCACAACGGCGAAAGTTCCTAGCCGAAATTAAATCGAGGTG
>CAZLWT010000144.1:0-4408 GCA_964563325.1 uncultured Rhodoluna sp.
CCAACCGGCATCGACCTGGCCAACATGTTGAGGGCGCAATACCCGGCGGTCGGAGTTTTGATTTTGACTAAACACCCCGACTCAAGAACTGCCGGCTTCGGTGCGGCGATACCTGAGGGCTGCGGCTTCTTACGAAAAGAGACCATCGGCGACGTGGATGTTCTGATTGAGGCCATCGAATCGGTGCTGTCGGATCACGCCCCTTATGTTCGAAGTGATAAAGACCCGCAGCGACCACTTGCTGCCTTTACGGCGCGACAAGTTGAGCTGCTGAGAATGGTGGCTCAGGGGTTCACCAACAACCAGATTTCGACCCGCCTTGAGGTCAGCACCTCGGCGATTGAACAACGCCTGAGCTTAATTTTCAAAATGCTCGGAATCGATGCTATTGATGGGGTTAGTCCAAGGGCCGAGGCGATGCGCATCTTCATAGCAAGTGCCGGCCTGCCAGAACGAGAATAGGTGCACAACGTGAGAATCCCGATAGCGTTGCGAGCGGCCCTAGCCGCCGAGGTAGCCGGCCTAAGCGTCTTTATTTTGAGTTTTTTCATGTCCCTGACCATCCGACTGGTCGGGGTTCCCGGTGACCCAACTCGAGGCCTGTTTGCCGATATTTCCACCGTGATGGCCTCGAACCTTGCGCTGTGGCTTTGGCTCTTTTTGGTCAGCCGAACTTTGGCCAAAATCTCGGGTGTGCCAGCCTTTGCGGTTTACCTTTCCGTCGTCTTGGCCGGAGCGATTCGTGGCTTCGTTGTACAAGGTTTGGTGAGCGGGGACTGGAAAATATTCTCGGGACTCTTCGCTATGCGAGTGGCTGCCAGCATTGTAATTTTTAGCGTCATGCTAATCGCTTCGAGTTACGCGGTCTTCATCATCAAGGCTCGCTTTCGCGTGCTTCGCGATTTGCGACGGGTTCGTGGCACCTTGATGACCGAACTGGAACACAATCAATCGCGAATGGACTCTTGGTACGCGCAACTTGTGGCAAGTGTGCAAGAAATGCTCTCGGCGTCATTGCGGCGTGACATTCACCTCGAAGGCGAAGAATTATCAACCGCACTAAAGTCGCTGGTTAGTGATGTGCTAAGACCGATGAGCCACGGCTTCATGGATCACAAGCCCGAGTTTGAGACCGAATCCAAAGATGAGGCCACCAACCTAGCCGTGTTTCGAGAGCTCGCAAAACTCACGACCACCTTCGAGTGGCGCACCCACCCGTTATACGTGACCCTAGCCTGCTCCCTGGCGAGCAGCGCCTACGTGATTCAGTTTTTCGGGTTCACACGAGTGCCCGGATTTATCGCTGGATTGGTGGTCTTGGCCCTTGGCTACTCGCTAGCCAACCGGGTTTTTACCTTCCTCAGAGTTAGGGCCTCGATCGCCACGAGGCTCACGGTTTTCACTCTGGCCACCTTTCTGCTTGGGTTGCCCGGGACGATTATTGCGATGTGGGTCATCGACGATGCCGCGCGGGGGTTTTCGCTCGGGGGCGCTCTGCTTTTATCGCTCGGGGTTAGTCTGGTCGGTCTATTGATCACCCTTTGGGTGGCTGTGCCCAAGGCGGCGCAACTCGATCAAGAGAACCTCGAACGAGCCAATGAAGAGCTGCGCTGGCTGGTTGCCCGCAGCAATGCCGAGATGTGGCAAAAGCAAAGAACTTTATCAACCTTCCTGCACGGGCAAGTGCAAAACTCAATCAGTGCGGCGGTGATTCGCTTCGATATGGCAAGAAGCGCTCAAGCCGATATGGCCTCGGCCACCGCAGAAGCCCGAAGCGTCAGCACCAGCGCAATCGATTCGATTGCGAACCCACCAGAGGCCTCCTTGCTCTTACAAACCGCCTTTGAACAAATCGTCTCGGGCTGGAATGGCGTCTGCGAGGTGGGCATCGACATCGCTGAGCAAGTGCAAAATCGCATAAATTCAGACCCGAGCTGCTGCAGGGTGACCGTAGATATCGTTCAAGAGTCAATCTCGAATGCCATTCGTCACGGGCAAGCCAAACGGGTTTCGGTCCAGATTCAACTCTTGGCGGCGACCGAAGTTCAAATCGAGATAACCAATGACGGCTTGGCTGTGCCAGCCGAACCGACAACCGGTTTGGGCACGAAACTACTCACCGACTGCGCAATAAGTTGGAGCCGAGAGAACCGAGAAACCGAAGTTTCGGTGCTGTGTTTGGTGCCCTTAACCGCATCCATCGTCGAATCGGCGGCCGTCTAAAAATGGCTAAACATCGCAATCGAAGCGGGTTCATAGTCTGGCTCGGCCGAGGCCTAATCGCTTGCGGTTTGGTTTTGAGCTGCTACGCGGCCTGGAGTTATTGGGGCGCCGACTATTTTTATGCTCAAACCCAGGGTGATCTTGCCAAACAGTATTCGGCCGCTCAGCCAAGCACATCGCCTGCGTCACCCGTCAGCAAACGGTTCGTTGATGTGGCTCGCGCCACCCATTTGGCCGACATCTTTGGGCGCATTTACATTCCAAGGCTGGGCGATGGATACTCGCGTTTGGTGGCCGAAGGCGTGCGCTGGCATCCGGTTTTGAACGACATTGGCATCGGCCACTACCCGCACTCTCAGATGCCAGGTGAGGTGGGAAACTTTGCCGTGGCGGCCCACCGCGGAGGCTTCGGTGGTGCGTTCAAGAACATCCATCGTCTAAGGGCGGGAGACCACGTCTATGTTGAAACCAACGACGGATGGTTCTCTTATGCCTATCGGCAAACCAAGATTGTGAAGCCCAACGACGTTGATGTTATTGCGGCGGTGCCGCGCGAGCTGCTTGGTGCTAAGGCGGGCGGGCGATACCTAACCTTGACCAGTTGTAACCCGATTTTCGTCAACACCACCAGAATCATTGTTTGGCTGGAGCTTGATGCCACAAGCACGCTGGCTCAGGGCATGCCTCAGGCCTTACGCCCATTAGGCTAAAACTAGCCCCCACCCACATCGTTAGATTTACAACCAAGAGGAGACTAAAAAATGGCAGCACAATGGGAAATTGTTATTCCGGGTGAAACCGACCCACAGGTCGACACCGCGACCTTGATGGCTTATGCCCAAAACGGCAAGATCAAGGCCAACACCTTGGTAAAGGAACTGGCGACTGGCAACACCTTCACCGCCTCGCAGATTCCAGGCGTCTTTTCAAGCAAGGATTACACCACCGCTCTTGTGCTTTCCATATTCCTTGGCTCACTCGGCGTTGACCGTTTCTACACCGGCCACGTCGGTTTGGGAATCGGCAAGCTTTTGACCGCCGGAGGTTGCGGAATTTGGTCGATCATCGACATCTTCCTCTATGCAACCCGCAAGGTTACAGACTCTGATGGCAAGCCACTGGCTTAGTCAGTTTTTCAACAGATACAAGGTGGTGGTTGCTCTTGCAGCCGCCACTTTGTATTTATTGGTTGCTGATGAGGGCTCGCTCATCAAATGCCCCATCAGGCTCCTAACCGGTTATCAGTGCCCTGGCTGCGGTGCACAGCGAAGTTTGAGGGCCTTATTTTCGGGGGATCTGGTCGGTGCGCTTCAGTTAAACGCTCTGATTTACATAGCGCCGCTCTTCATGCTTTGGCTAAGGCTTGCCAGGGGCAAAGCCAGCTTTGCGCTTCAAAAGAATTTGGTAATCGCGGCCAGCGGGGTTCTGGTGGTTGTAAGCGTCGTGCTCAAGAATCACCTTTTGGGCATCTAGCTAAACCGCGAACTTGACCCCGGCCAACTCTTCGCTCGAGGCCCAAAGGCTCGCCCACATCTGCTTGTCATAGGCATGCTTGGCGCCGGTGAAAACTCGCGGCTTGCCCCAAATCTCTAAGCGTGGCCCAACGAACGAACCACCCAGAATCGACTGGTCTATGGCCGCCATGATTTGCGATCTTGCACCTGTGGCGGCGCTTTGGGCAAGGCGGTTGCCTCGGGCGTCATCGCCTTTCTGCAAACCGGTGGCTGCCCAACCGGGGTGCGCAGCAACAGAGACTAAATCAAGCCCGGTGGCTTTTGCCAGTCGGTCAAGTTCTAACGCAAACATCAGACAGGCTAGTTTCGTCTGGCCGTATCGAGCCCAGCGGTCATAACCGGTTTCGGTGCCGCGAAGCTCGGCAACCGAGCCATCGGCAAACTTGCCGCGGCGGTGATAAACCGAAGACAGGCTGACCACTCTTGCGCCAGCGACTTTGCTAAGTGCGGGCAGTAGGCCAGCCGTCAGGGCAAAGTGGCCGATGTGGTTGGTCGCCATTTGAGATTCGATGCCATCTTTTGACCAGCCAAATGCCGGGCCCATGATGCCCGCGTTGTTCACCAAAATGTCTAGTGGCTCGGGGGCCTGTTGGGCGGCAAAGCTGTTCACCGATTCGAGGCTGGAAAGGTCGAGGTGGGCGACTTCTAACTTGGCATCTGGGGCCTGAGCC
>CAZLWT010000145.1:0-4367 GCA_964563325.1 uncultured Rhodoluna sp.
TCTCTGGCCACGAGTGAAGCGTGGGCCGTGGCGTCGGCGTCGATTAGATAGTTAGAGGTGATGTCGCCCCAGGGTGCATCTTCGAGCAGGGCACTGTCAATGACCTCGGCCACGTCTTTAGTTGTCAACATATCATGCCCTTCTTTGAACCGTGATGGGTCGCGCCATGTCGGCAACCGTCGCTGCAAAATCAAGTCGGTAATGCGCTCCGCGAGATTCCTCGCGGGCAAGTGCCGCTGACGAAACCGCCTCTGCCAATAGCAAAAGGTTGGCATCTTCCCAATCGGTAAACGCCCGGTGGCCCTCGGGGGCCGAAACCCAGGATTGAAGTTTATGCACCGCGGCCGAAAGCTCTGGCCCCACACGAGCTAGGCCAACCGAATCCCACATCAGGGTTTGCAGTTCCACGCGGTCTACCACCTGCGAGTTGGCTAAAACTTCATGATTGGCGCAGTCGATGGTCAACTCGGCCAGCGGCCCAGAAGACTTCCAGCGATCATTCTGTGGGTTTTCTGGCCAGGCATCGCCCAACACCGAGACGGCGCGGTGGGAAAAAACCACCGATTCGAGAAGAGAATTAGACGCTAGCCGGTTAGCGCCGTGAGCGCCGGTGCAGGCAACCTCGCCGACCGCGAAAAGCCCCGGAACCGAAGTTCGGCCCCATATGTCGGTGGCTATTCCGCCCATCCAATAATGTGCCGCCGGTGTGACCGGGATCGGCTGTCTTGCCCAATCCAGACCGTATGAGCGGCAGACCGCCGAGATGGTGGGAAAGCGTTTGTTTAGAAAATCGGCTCCCAGCGAGGTGGCGTCGAGCAGAACCGGCTGCCCACCTTGGCGCAGCATTTCGGCTTGGCTAGCTCTGGCAACCACATCGCGAGGTGCTAGTTCGGCGGCCGGGTGCACCTTTTGCATGAATCGTTCGCCGGCGTTGTTTATCAAGACCGCGCCCTCACCGCGCACCGCTTCGCTGATAAGGAAGCTGCCGGGAACCGCAAGAGCGGTGGGGTGAAATTGATAAAACTCTAAATCGGCAAGGATTGCCCCGGCACGAAGCCCAAGAGCCACGCCATCGCCGGTGGTGACCGCCGGATTGGTGGTGTGTCGATAGAGGTTTCCCGCTCCACCGCTGGCAAGAATCACAAAATCCACCTCGATGGTTTCTTGCCCAGAGGAGTCCAAAAGTTTGGCTCCCGCTATGCGGCCGTTTTCTAGCACCAGGTCAACCACGAGGGTGTTTTCTCGAACATCTTTGACGTTTGCCCGGGCCTCGGCAACTAACGCGTCGCTAATCCCAACGCCGGTTGCATCGCCTCCGGCGTGCAGAATTCTTGGGTGTGAGTGAGCCGCCTCCAAGCCACGGGCCAGTTGACCGTTGTCGCGGTCAAAGGCGACGCCAAAGTTGATTAGGTCTTGAATGCGAGCTGGGCCGTCTTGGCAAAGAACCTCAACCGCGGTAGGCCAAGACAGACCGGCACCCGCCGAAAGGGTGTCGGCTACGTGTTCTCTAACCGAATCATCCGAGCTCATCACTGCCGCTATCCCGCCCTGGGCATAGTGCGTGTTGCTTTCCGCCAAAATCGACTTCGTGACCAGAGTGACCTCATGCTCACGACTAGCCTCAACCGCGGCGATTAGCCCGGCAATGCCACTTCCTACAACCAATATCTTCGCCATGATTTATTAGCTTGGCTGTGCTGCCAGCATGCGCTCCAATGCTATTTTTGCGTTGCTTTGAACAACCTCGGGAACAATTATTTGGTTCACGACCGTGCCGGCGACCAGATTCTCTAACACCCAGGCCAGGTATCCAGGGTGAATGCGATACATGGTCGAGCAAGGGCAAACCACCGGGTCGAGGCAGAAGATATTGTGTTGCGGGTGCTGCGCAGCCAAACGCTGAACCATGTTTATTTCGGTGCCAATCGCAAAGGTTGTCGGTTCGGTGGCCGCCTCAACCGCTCGACGAATGTAGTCGGTCGAACCGAATTCATCGGCCGCATCCACAACATCCATCGGGCATTCTGGGTGCACAATAATCCGAACCGTTGGGTAATCGGCACGGGCCTTTTCAATCTGGCCAACCGTGAAGCGTTTATGAACCGAGCAGAACCCGTTCCACAGAATCACCTTTGCCGACTGCAAATCTGCCTCGCTGTTGCCACCGAGCGGGCGACGGCCAGCCCACAGTGGCATTTGCTCAAGCGGGATGCCAAGCTGTTTTGCCGTGTTGCGACCCAGGTGTTGATCGGGGAAAAACAATACCCGCTGGCCACGTTCGAAGGCCCACTTCAAAACGGTGCTGGCATTGGAAGAGGTGCAGACTATGCCGCCATGCTCGCCGCAGAAGGCCTTGAGGGCGGCCGAAGAGTTCATATAGGTGACCGGGATTACCGGCTGGCGCCCTTCGGCATCGGGCTCAGTGCCATAGATTTCTTCAAGTTGCTCCCAGCACTGTTCGACCGAATCGATGTCAGCCATGTCGGCCATTGAGCAGCCGGCAGCCAGGTTTGGCAGAATCACCTTCTGGTTATCGTTCGACAGGATGTCGGCGGTTTCGGCCATGAAGTGCACGCCACAAAAAACGATGTAGTCGGCTTCCGGGTGTTCGGTGGCCGCGCGCGCCAACTGGAAGGAGTCACCCAGATAATCGGCGTGCCGAACTATTTCTTCTCGCTGATAGAAGTGACCCAAAATTACGAGCCGTTCGCCAAGGGTCTTTTTGGCCGCGATGATGCGTTCGTGCAGTTCGGCTTCGCTGGCCTCACGATATTCCTTGGGCAGCGAGCCTTGCTTTGGGGTGCTGGCAGGTATCTGGTCTTGGCTTGAGGCGCCCGGGCCGTATCCTAGCGGGCCCTCATCAAAGACCCATGGGCCATCGGCTAGCGATGGGCTGCAGGTTGAGGCGGTTGTGCTGCCTTTGACTATCAACTGGATTCGTTCGTTCACCGACGCGGTTGGCTTCATGCGGTTTTCTCCCGTTTTGTTGAATTTGCAGAGTGCTCGCTAAACGGTGGCAGCGCGCCCTGGTGGTTTGGGTCAACCGATGTGTCGTACTTATAAAGTTGTGGCGGTCGGTGCTTGGTGCCGGCCAGTCGTTCACCGGTGGCCACGAGGGCACCGCTCGATTCCATTTCGCGTCGAAAGTTTCCGGGGTCAAGCGCGCGGCCAAGGACTGCCTCGTAGACCTCGCGAAGCTGGGCCATGGTGAATGTTTCGCCAAGAAAAGAGTGGGCGATTCGGCTGTATTCAACCTTGTTGCGCAGTCTCGAGAGCGCGTATTCGACAATCAAATTGTGGTCAAAGGCCAGGTTGGGCAGTTCATCGGCGGCAAACCAGTGCACGTTTTCGCATTCGTAGGCATTGGCCGTCTCGTCTTGGCCAACCAAAGCCCAATAGACGATGGATACGACTCGCCCGTCGGGTGATCGTTCCAGGCTGCCGAAAGCGTAGAGCTGTTCCAGGTAGCGGGGCATGAGCCCGGTGGTTTCGAGCAGAGTGCGGCTGGCTGCCGCAATCAAGTCTTCGTGCTCGGATAGTGGTCCGCCGGGCAGGGCCCACATTCCTTCGAATGGGCTGCGGATGCGCTGAACCGCCGGAAGCCAAAGTTGCATGGCGCCGGTCTCATCTGGTCGCAGCGTGAAGATCACGGTCGACACTGCAAGTTCTGGCATGTTGAATCCTTGGAGTATTTCGAAGTGGTACTTCGAATCAATCGGTTACGTTTCTGAATCTAAAAGTCAGTTAGACTCTAACTCTAGGACCATCTTAGTGTCAAAAATACTTTTTCTATACGCCGGATTAACTCATCGTTGAGTAGCTTCGGCAAACTACCCCGAATAGGCCTTCAAAATGAATTCACTGCAGAACCCGCTTCACCCAGACCGCAACCTAGGCATGGAGCTGGTGCGAGCCACCGAGGCAGCCGCGATTCGTTCGTACCAGTTGATCGGCAAGGGCGACAAGATGGCCGTGGATGGCACAGCGGTTGATGCGATGCGTGCCTTCCTCGGCACGGTTAGCTTCAGGGGCACGGTCGTGATTGGTGAGGGCGAAAAAGATGCCGCACCAATGCTCTTCAACGGTGAGATCGTTGGAAATGGTTCTGGGCCAGAGTGTGACGTGGCGGTAGACCCGATTGACGGCACCAGCTTGGCCGCAGCCGGTCGCCAGAACGCGGTTTCGGTAATCGCGGTTGCCGATCGTGGCAGCATGTTGGACGCCTCAAGCGTGTTTTACATGGACAAGCTCGTCACCGGCATGGAGGGTGTCGGTGTCGTCGACATCAGACTTCCGATTGCCGAGAACATCAGGCTTTTGGCCAAGGCTAAGGGCAAAGCGGTAAGCGAGATGATCATCGCGGTGCT
>CAZLWT010000146.1:0-4307 GCA_964563325.1 uncultured Rhodoluna sp.
ACCTCAAAGCTTTGACTTTGGCTGGCAATGTTGGCCGCGATGGTTCCACCCTGCGAGAAACCAACCAGCACGACCTTGTCTTCGCTTCGCACCCCAGCTTTGTCGAGGGCGTCTTGGGTGGCTCGCTCGCTAACCGAAATGTCTGCGCCGGCCAGAGCTTTGAACTCGGAATCTAGGTTTAGCGAGTTTTTGCTTGGAATCGGTGACCAGGATTGGGTGCCTGGCAGATAGACCACGAAGGTTTTGCTTCCGGTGGCACCGTATTCTTCGATGCGAATCGCCCCGGGTTTATCGGTCTTGACCTGCTTGATGCGGTCCGCCAGGGTGGCCAGATTGGTCGGCCCCAAGGCCAACGCCGTGCCGGGAATTTTCTTGGCCTTGGCCGGCGCTGGAAAAATGAAGCTCATCGGATCGGTGATTGCTATTACCCCGAGCGCCAACCAAGAAACCGGAACGGGCTCGAGCGGGCTAAGCATGTGATGGATTTGAGCCTCGGTGCTGAAGTATGCCTCGGCCGCGGTGTGACAGGCATTTCGCAGCGCATTGATGCTGGCCACCAAGGTTTCCATCTCAATTAGGGTCTGGGCGAAATGAATCGGGTTGCTAAAGAGCCCAGCGATGTGGATCTGGTTCTGCAGCAAATCAGAGACCTGGTGCAGTTGAGTGGCGACCCGCGTTATTTCCTGACGGGTGGCAACCACATGCGCATCGCCACCGTAGACCTCGAACTCGCTCATGGCTTACCCGCCAGCAGAGTCATCGCCAAAGGAGTCGACCCCAAATAGTTGAGGGCGGCCTCGGCGAAGTTCATTTTCAACCGAGTGTCGGCGGCGCGAATCTCGGCCGCCAGTTCATCAATGGCAAGCGAGCAACGTGTTGCCGCCTGTCCCGACCACTTATCGGGAAGCGGGTGGGCTTCTTGCAACCACCCAATTGCTTTGACCAATTCTGCTGTGATGTTATCCATCTGCATATTTTGTTTTGGACGCTGACTTTTGCGGGCTTGCAGTCGCTGGTTAGTTGATAAATCATGAGGTGCATTTGGTGTGGAAAAGCTGAGCGGAATCGGCTAGTTCAAGGTTGATAGGGCAATATGGACTCATGACTAAGATTTCGATTCAACCCCTCAGCCCGCTCGACGGTCGCTATCGGGCAGCCGTTTCAGACCTGGGTCAGCACCTTTCAGAGGCGGGGCTGAATCGGGCCAGAATTTCGGTTGAGGTTGAGTGGTTGATTCACCTGGCCAATCGCAACCTGCTTGGCAACAATCGCCCAATCAGTGAATCCGAGGCTCAAAGCCTTCGAGCAGTTGTCGAGAACTTTAGCGATGCCGACGTTGCCGAGTTGGCAGCCACCGAAGCCACCACCAAGCACGATGTTAAGGCCGTGGAATACTTTGTGCGCGCAAGACTCAGCAAGTTGGGTCGCGATGACCTGCTGGAACTGACCCACTTTGCCTGCACCAGCGAAGACATCAACAACCTGTCCTACGCAATCACCGTACGAGACGCCGTCAACCAGGTTTGGTTGCCGCGGGCCGATGCGCTTTTGACCAAACTCGACGCCCTGGTCGATCAGTACTCATCTGTCGCAATGTTGGCGCGCACCCATGGTCAACCGGCAACCCCCACCACCATGGGCAAAGAGTTGGCCGTGTTCGTGCACCGTTTGCAGCGGCAGCTTGACCGCATCGCAAGCGCCGAGTATCTGGGCAAATTCTCGGGTGCCACCGGAACCTTCTCGGCTCACGTTGTCGCAGCGCCCGAGGTCGATTGGATTCAAGAATCCCAGGACTTTGTCAGCGGTCTTGGTCTGACCTGGAACCCACTGACCACCCAGATTGAGTCACACGATTGGCAAGCCGAGCTTTACGCCGCGGTGGCACTTTTCAACCGGGTTTTGCACAACCTGTGCACAGATATTTGGACCTACATCTCGATGAACTATTTCAAGCAAATCCCGCAACCGGGGGCCACCGGGTCATCGACAATGCCGCATAAGATCAACCCGATTCGCTTCGAAAACGCCGAATCTAACCTCGAGTTGTCTAATGCCATCTTGGATAGCCTCGCGGCAACCCTGGTTACCTCGCGCCTGCAGCGCGACCTGACCGACTCAAGCAGCCAACGTAATATCGGGCTTGGCTTTGGCCACTCGTTATTGGCCATCGACAACGTGCTTCGTGGGCTTGGCGAGTTGGAGTTATCAGAGGCGGTCTTGACCGCGGATTTGCTCGACAACTGGGAGGTTTTGGGCGAAGCCATTCAGACCGTGATTCGCGCCGAAGTCGCAGCCGGTCGGTCTTCAATCAGCGACCCGTATCAGTTGCTGAAAGATCTGACTCGAGGCAAGCGGCTGAACGGTGAGGACCTTGCCGTGTTCATCCAGCAACTGGAAATTGGTCAGGAAGCTAAGGACCGTTTGCTCACCCTGAAGCCGAACACCTACATTGGCCTGGCCGAGAGGTTAACCCAGTTTCTGGGCTAAAACTACTTAAGTTTTGGGGCGTCTGGGTTTGACTCGTCATCCTTGACCATGAGGGCCAAGGTTGCGATGCCCACTATTACCACGATGAAGGTGCCGCCGCCCCAGAGCAAAGCCGCATTCACATTTCGCACTCCGCCCCAGACTACGAGGCCAACCAGCACGCCAGAAATTGCCGAGAGTGTAAGAAACGCGGTCACGCCGATTTTTTTCTTTGCGGGGTTTGAAGACATGGTTTTAGCCTAACTCTTTGGCTCGGCCGGTGACACAGGCGTTGCGGCGGTGATTGCTAGATGCACTGCCGATAACACCAGATAGGCGCCAAAAAATCCCAATGCATTTTTGGATTCTCCGAGTGGTGCCAAAAGGAATATTGCACCGAGCAGAAAACTCAAGCCCCCGCTGATTGACCAGTCTCTTCCGGCGGCGGTTTTAAAGCCCGCTCTGCGAGCCAGGTAAAGCTCAAAAGCTCCGCTAAGCAAAGCCCAGATTGTCACCAGCGAAATGAACCCGGCGAGCAGGTTTTTATTGGCCGACAGGTTCAGCGCGGCAAGAATCGCAATCACGCCGGTTATGACTGCCAGTGGAATATTTTCGATCGCCGACAGGCCCCGCGCAAAAACCACGCTGCCAACGGCGGTGGCAACCGAGTAGGCCGCCGCAAACCAAACCAGCGACATGAGACCGAGTGCCGGGGTATGAAGTTGCTGGGTGAAGGTTATGAAACAACCGACGGCAAAACTTATGGCGGCCTGGGCCGCTAGAACGATACGCACCTGACTACTGTTTCATATTTGCAAAGCGTGAGTAGTGCCCCTGGAAAGAAATGACCATGGTTCCGGTTGGCCCGTTTCTTTGCTTTGCAAGAATTAGGTCGGCTTCACCCGACCTTGGGTGGTCGCGCTCGCCCATTCCTTCGCGGTGCAGCAAGATGACGACGTCGGCGTCTTGCTCGAGGGAACCGGATTCACGCAACTGGGAAATTTCAGGCTTCTTGTTCTCTGATTTCTCAGAGTTTCGGTTGAGTTGCGAAATGGCGATTACCGGAACCTTGAGCTCCTTTGCCAAAAGCTTGAGGGCACGCGAGAACTCCGAAACCTCTTGCTGGCGCGATTCCACCTTTTTGCCCGAGCTCAACAGTTGCAGGTAATCAATCACGATCATCTGCAAGCCGATGCGCTGAGCCAAGCGGCGGCACTTGGCGCGAATCTCGACCAGTGTCAGGTTTGGGCTGTCATCGATATAGAGCGGTGCGTCGTTGATTTGGCCGCGCACCTGTGCCATGCGAGTCCAGTCCGCTTGGTCAAGCGAACCCTTTCGCATTCCCTGAAGCAGGGTATTGCTCTCGGCCGAAAGCAAACGCATGGCGATTTCGGATCGCCCCATTTCAAGTGAGAAGAAAATCGTTGGTTTGTTGTTCTTAATCGCGGCGTGACGCGCAAAGTCGAGAGCGAGGGTAGATTTACCTACCGCTGGTCTCGCTGCCACAATGATCAACTGACCCGGGTGAAGACCGTGAGTCTTTTCATCCAGCTCAACAAATCCGGTTGGCACCCCAACCATTTCGCCACCGCGACCGGCGGCCGCTTCCATTTCCTCAACGGCAACCGCCATCGAGGTGCTCAGGTCGGTGAAGTCCTCGCCCGTGTTGTCGTTGACCACGTCGTAAACCTCTTGTTGAGCGCGGTTCACCAAATCGGTGACTTCACCCTCGTTGGCATAACCCATTTGCGCAATGCGAGTGCCAACCTCAACCAGGCGGCGCAGGATTGCTTTCTCTTGAACTATTTGGGCATAGAACGAGGCATTAGCCGCGGTTGGCA
>CAZLWT010000147.1:0-4307 GCA_964563325.1 uncultured Rhodoluna sp.
ACCCCAGTGGTCAGACCAAAAATCGCAACCATGCCAACCGCGGCCAAGGTCAGCTGCCAGGCAACTCGAATGCGGCTCAGGTAGCCAAAGCGAACCGGGTCTTCAACGAAACGCTTCGACAACCAGGCGAGCAAAATCGAGAGCGCCAAGAGGAAGTATCCATCGACGTCTGTGACATCACGGCGCAAAACCCAGGGGGCAAGCAAAATCAGCGGCCAGTGCCAAAGGTAAAGCGAATAGGAAACATCGCCCAAGAACTTGATTGGCCGAAATTTAAAGAACCAATGTGGCATGAAGCGCCTGGCCGATTCGCCAGCGTAGAGCATCAACACGGTGCCAAGCACCGGAAGCGCGGCGCGCCAACCCGGGAACTCGGTGTGGGCATCGAAGCGCCAAACCGCAAGCGCAACCATGACAAGCCCGGCCCAGTACCAAAGCGGATTTCTGGCCTTTGCCGGTTCGCGATTCACGCGATGGCCAACCGCCAAAAGCGCTCCGGCGGCAAACTCCCAGGCGCGGGTGAAGGTGCTGAAGTAGGCGATCTCTGGCTGAGCCGGGGTCAAAACCACCGAGAACAAAAAGCTGGCCACGGTGATAAAGCCCAAAACCCCGAGCACCGTCAGTTGGCGGTGACGGCGAACCCGCCTGAAAACGGTGCGGCCAAGCAAGATGGCGAGGGCCATGATGATCGGCCAAAACACGTAGTACTGCTCTTCAACCGAGAGGCTCCAGAAGTGTTGGAAGACCGAAACCGTGCCGTCGTTTTGCAGGTAATCGGTTAGTCGCCCGGCCAAAACCCAGTTCTGCACATAAAAAGCCGCGCCGGTTCCGTCGTTTACGAACTTCAAAAACAGCGAGGCCGGAATGAAAATCAGCGAAAGAATCAGGCTGGCGGCAATCACCAAGAGCGAGGCTGGCAGCAATCGCCTGGCACGTCTGGCCCAAAACAGCCCAAAGCGAATCTTGCCGGTCTTGGCAACCTCGCGCCACAACTGACCGGTGATCAGATAACCCGAAATCACAAAGAATATGTCAACGCCAACAAAGCCGCCGGGCAGCGCCAGCTTCCAAATGTGAAACACCACCACGGTGCCGATGGCAATGGCGCGCAAGGCCTGAATATCTAGGCGCACACCAGTTTCATGGGTTGACTTGTTCACCTAGTTAGTTTATTTCCCAGAAGCCTTGAATCGAGCCGGAATGGCGGCGTCGAGCTTGCCAATCAAGGTTGCGGCAAAGGGTGCACTGACGTGGCTCTTGTCGCGATAAACCTTGATTCCGTTTATCACCGGCGAACAAATCGTGTTGCAATACACGTCGGTTAGGTCAAAGGTCTTCACGTTTTTCAGGCTCTTGACACCCGGGGTCACCGCATCAACCGAGTGCAATCCGGCGGCGCGAGTCACCTGGCACTTGCTGCCGGCCTGCGCCAAACCATACTGCGCGTAGCAAGCCAAAATGTCTAGCCGCGGCTTGGGGTTATCAAAGAGCACCAAAACGCTGGTTCCCTTGGCTGCCGGCTGACGAATCGCCTCGACAACGGCGGCAACAATCGCCGGGTCGCCGCGGGTTATAAAAGTCGAGTTCGAGTTAAACATGAAGTCGAAAGGCTTCCGGGTTGCCAGCCACTTTTCGCGCGCAACGTTCCATCCATCGCAGCCTCTGATTTTTGCCTTCGCCGGAATCAGCTTCGAGGCCATGATCGGGCAGCCGCTCTTTGAGACCAGGGTGACGTTCCAGTTGTATTTTGAGGCCAACACAAATAACGATGGATAGTACTGCCGCGTGTGCGAGTCACCCATAAATAGTGCGCGTATCTTGGCGGTTGGTCGGCCCGATGAGCAAACCTCAAACACGGCGCTATCGGTGTTGGTTTTGCAACTGGTGTATTTGAACTGTGAGCCGGTCGAGGCGGCAGTTGGGCTGGCTGTTGAGTTCGTCGTGGCCAGAGCCGAGTTTGCCGCAACCGGTTGGGCCGCTAAGCCGAGGGTCACCGAGCCGATGGCAAGCAAAACGCCCGACAAAGCCAGCATTGGTCTAAAGGTCTTCACTTGCATAGTTTAATTGGCTTAACCATGAACAAACTGAAGATAACCAACTCCGATGTAGCCAACGACTATGTGCGCACCAGACGCCTGTCGTTTTTGTTCTCTTCGCTTCGGGTGCGCGGCCTTTTGGCGCGCGACGAGTTGGCGGCCATTGCAAGCCGTGGCAGCCACGATTTTGAATCGCTGATCGCGCTGGTTCGCGGCGGGGCTGCGCCAGATCAATCCCAGCCCGACCAATCCATCCCAGACACCACCAAAACCCTGCGCCGCGGCCCGCTGCTCGACCTGGCCTGGATCATCGGCAATCAGAGCATCCACGAGCATGACATTCAAGACGCCAACGCAATCTATGAGTTTGTGCTCGCCACCTGGGGTCCGCGCTCGCTGACGCACCAGTCGCGAGTCGACTTCGCGCTGCTCAAGGCCCGCCTCGGCGAGCAAACCGCCTCGCGCGAAATCCTGCGGCGCATCCCAACCATTTACCGCGCGCTGTCTTGGGTCTTCCCAACCCAACTGCCATCCATCAAGGTGCAAAGCATCAACGAGGGTTTCAACTTCTTCGTTTTGGCCCGCAAGGATTACACCCTTTCGACCAAGTTCCTAAAAATCGACGTCACCAACCCGTTCCGCGGCCTTTCGGCAAGCGACGCGCTCGAGGCCATCAAAAGCCCAAGCACCCTAAAGTGGCTCGAGGGTTTCAACGAAATGCTCTTCGGCAATAACCTGTCGCCGGTTGCCTTCGTCGAGAACCCGGCCTACAACCCGCTCGAGTCGCTCACCGCACTGGTGCCAGCCGGCAAATCCGAGGCGGTCAAAACCGGCCCAAAGGTCACCATCGTGATCAGCGCCTTCCAGCCCGACAAACACGTTTTCACCTCGGTGCGAAGCGCCATGGCCCAGACCTACACCAACCTCGAAATCCTGGTGGTCGACGATGCCTCTGGCAGCGACTATTCCCCGGTGCTCGAGCAAATCGCCAAGCTCGACCCGCGCATTCGCGTGCTGACCCAAGCGGTCAACGGCGGCACCTATCGCATCAGAAATCGGGCGATGGATGAAGCCTCAGGCGAACTCATCACCTTCCAAGACAGCGACGACTGGATGCACCCGCAGCGCATCGAGGTGCAGGTGAAGCAGCTGCTGAAAAACCCGAAGGCCATCGGTAACACCACGATGTCGACCAGACTCACCGACCGCCTCGAGGGAACCGAATCTAACCGCCGGCTGCGCATCGGGGTTTGCGAGCCCTCGCTAATGTTCTGGCGCGAAAAGGTGCGTGAGCGCATCGGTTATTTCGACGGCGTTCGCAAGGGCGGCGACACCGAGTTCAGAAAGCGCATGGACCGCGCCTTCGGTGTCGACTCATCAATGGTTTTGCCTTGGCACATCCTGACGATCCAGCGCGCCGATAACGGTGGCCTAACCCAGGGTGAACTCGGTTTTCGATGGATAGCCGAGTTCCGGCTCAACTACCGCGACTTCTATTTGAAGTGGCACCGACAGGCTCAGGCTGAAGGCAGCCTTTACATTGCGCGCGATGATTTGCTGACCGATGAAGAAAAGGCCGGCCCATTGGGTGGCCGCAAGTTTTATGCGCCAAGACTCAGTCGCATGGTGGCAAAGCAGGCACGCGAGCCGCGAAGCTTCGACCTGGTGCTAATCGCCAACCTCAAAGATTCGGTTTGCGCAGAAGCCGCGCTTGAAAAGGTCGAAGCGGCCCTTGCTTCCGGCAAAACCGTTGGCCTGTGCCAGATCAACTCGTTTTACCCCCGGCACCTTTCGCGGTCAATCGGCGAGCCGGTGCTTCGGGCACTAAACGCCGGCAAAGCCGAGTTGGTTTACGACCGCGACCAACTCAAAATCGACCACGTCGAACTGTTGGCACCAAGCGCCTGGCTCACCCAGTTCAGCGGGCAAAAGTTTGCCTGGGCTTTCAAGAGCTTCGGTCAGGTTGAGATGGAGTCGGCGCCGGAATCTTGGCGGGCCGAAGGCGAAACCGTGAAAGAAATGGTTTCGGTTAGCCTTGCTTCGGCTTTTGCCGAAAGCGGCCAAGGCGCCCAATAAGGACTGCCGCAATACCCTCGATAAACCCGGCGCCCCAGGCAAAGTGCATGGTCGGCAAAACCACAAGCAACCAAAGCGTGGTCGCAACACCAAGCCGCCCGCGGGTTCCGGCAAGCACGGCCAGCAGGATCAACCCGAGGTATGAGGCAAGCGGAACAAAGCCAAGGCCGTATCCAAAGCCGAGGAAAATCAAAC
>CAZLWT010000148.1:0-4284 GCA_964563325.1 uncultured Rhodoluna sp.
TGAAAAGGATCCCGCTTGACCCCCAACGTCCCGCTCGTTCCAACCCGTGATTGCCCCTTTGATAGTTGAGCCAAACCTAGCGCTTGCCTCCGACTCGAGCACGAGCCCGCCCCTGTCGGGAAAAAATGAATCCATTTAGCCATCAAGACGCAAGGTAGTCTCGACTCATGCAAAAGGTTGAGGTGGTTCTGGCTGACATCACAACGAGGCGTGTTGACGCCATCGTGAACTCCGCGAATGGCAGGCTTTTGGGTGGCTCTGGGGTGTGCGGGGCAATCCATCGCGCTGCTGGCCGGGAGTTGGAACGCGAGAGCTTGAGGTTGTACCCGAATGGCTGCGCAACCGGTGACGCCGTTGTGACCGGTGGCTTCAACCTGCCGGCAAGGTATGTAATCCACGGGGTTGGGCCGAGGTTTTCGAACTACGACTCGGCGGCCGAAGCGGCACGCGATCTGGCTTCCTGTTATCGACGCTGCATCGAAGAGGCCGATAAGTTGGGTCTAAAATCGATTGCCTTCCCAAGCATCAGCACGGGCATTTATGGGTTTCCGCTGAAAGCGGCATCGGACATTGCCGCCGAGGCAATCACTGCCGCGCTTAAAGACCACCCCGGTATCTAGCACCTGACCCTGTCTTGCTTCGATGAAGAAACCCTGGCCGCTTACACCTCTGCGTTTCAGGTGCAGGGAGGATAAGGCGCGCGCTTTCTGTTTGTTGCCAACTTCACAGGCTAAGTTGCTTGCAAGCACCTGACTTTCCGCGCGAACGCGCGGGAAACTATGCTTTTGCTCCCCAACCGATAGTGAATATCTTTATTTCCGCACGAACGCGCTGAAATGCCTTGCTTAAGGATTCAAACGCGTCTAATATGGCGGTAATCCGCGCGAGCGCGCTGGAACGATTGGACTTAGGCATGGATATTGAGAAAAAAGTCTTGCACTTGGCAAATGCTCTTGAGGCCAGGAGAAAGTCATTGGGGTTAAGCCAAGTTGAACTAGCAGGCCTCGCTGGGGTGTCAGCTAGATTCATGTACGACCTAGAGAATGGCAAGAAATCTGTCTCGTTAGAAAAGGTCTTGGCCGTTGCAACAGTGCTCGGCTTCGAGATCGAGTTCAAGGTCGCGCAAAATGGCTAACGAATCTGCGCAAATTTACAAAAAGGGGCGGTTAGCCGCACAACTATTTAGGTCGGGAAATAGCCTCGTGTTCAAATACCGCGAAGAGTATTTGAGATCGGGTGGGCCAGCGATTGCAACGACTTTGCCACTTTCAGACTTACCTCTTGCCCTACCTGGAGGAACTTCCCCCGCCTTTTTTGCTGGTTTGCTGCCGGAAGGTAGGCGGCTAAACGCTATTCGAGCACGCATAAAAACCTCTGCCGATAACGATTTAGCGCTGTTGCTTGAAATTGGGCAAGACCTCATAGGCGATGTGCAAGTTCTACCTGAAGGTGGCGTTGCGGAAGCAGACCGCGAGACCCTGACGCTGCCTAAGGACACTAGCGATCTAGACTTCACAAAAATTCGAGACAAATATTTTGGACAGAAAGCATCGGGCCTACCGGGGGTGCAAGATAAAGTCTCCGGAAAAATGCTAAACCTGCGCTCAAAAACCACCAATGGTGAGTACATTCTGAAATTTAACCCCGATGATGTGCCCTTCGCAGTTGAGAACGAAGCCTACTTTCTATCGTTGGCCAAGAAATGTGGCATTCCCGTTTCAAAACATTCACTCTTAACCGATTCGCTTGGAAATCATGCACTGCGCCTGGAGAGATTTGACCGAGTCCCCAACGAATTTGGAAATCGAAGGCTGGCCATGGAAGACGGCTGCCAAGTAATGAACCTCTATCCAGCCGACAAATACGAAGTTGATTTTGTGACGCTGGCACACAATCTGATTTCACACTGCCCAGCTAAGGGCGTTGCTGGCTACAACCTGTTTAAACAATTAGTTTTCTCTTACCTGATTGGCAACGGCGACGCCCATGCAAAAAACTTCTCGATTCTTGAATCGTTGAGTGGGGAATGGGCAATCTCGCCAGCTTACGACCTGTTGTGCACTGCCTACTATGGCCAAGATCGGGAAATGGCTTTGGCTATTGACGGTTCTAAGTCCGGGTGGACGAGAAGCGCACTCGTGAGAGCAGCAGAGAGCCTATTTGTGCCCGAGAAAGTTGCCTTCAACGTAATCGACCGGCAACTCAAAGTATTGGCAACCTTGGCCGAAGATATATCGAATCTAGTCTTACCTTTTCCAAGGCACTCAAATTACGAAGTGTCAAAGTTTCTAAAAAAGCGAGCAACCAGCCTTCTGCCCTAATGCAAAAAAGGCTTGGCCTCGGCGCAATCGACTTTGAGATACTAGAACGAGTCCTCAAGGCTGCCATCTCTAGAACTTCGGCAGTTGCGTTAGGGCCCGTAATGAAAGGATTTCAGCATGGCCACCAAAGGGTCACTAAGAGACGAACGCTACGCCGAAGATCTGGAGGCACTGGCGAAGAAAAACAGGATGCCTGGGTTGCAACGCCTTCAAGGCGGTAGCAAACTAGCCGGCATTGGGGCATTGATAGTTATCCTCGCAAATCTTTCAACCTACCTGTTCAAACCACTCTCGTTGCTAGCGATTGCCGTGGTGCCGATTGGCTACCTAATCGGCTTTTTCGGGCTCACCTTAATCCTTCATGGGGTGTTGGGGGTCATGTCCAGCAAACCGGTCACCTGGCAAGAAGGAACCTCGGTCGCGATTCCAAGATCAACAGTGCACCTAACCCGCGCTCGCGTTCTGGTTTCTGTTTGCGCTCCCCTGCTGCTTGTCTTGCACCCGGCGGCCTGGAATCGAATAATCTCGAACCTGCCAGGCTTCGTCGTAATGCCGGCATCGTTCAACATTTACTGGACCATCGCTCAAGCCGCAGTGCTTCTCACAAGTGTCTTGTTCGCGGCGATCGCTAAAGCTAGCCCAAAGGATTCGGTGCCGATTTACGTAGCGGCTGGTTTGCTCTCGATTGCCGCAGCTGCCGAAATGGTTTTATTCGCCTGATGCGGCAGCGGCCTTAGCGCGTTCCTCGGCCTCGATCTTCGCGTATTCACGGCGTTCGGTTGAGTCGGCTCTAAGGATTGATCGCATGGCAATCCAAAACACCAAGCCAACCAAAACCGGTGGAATCAGCGATAGCAGTGCGTTGATGATCCATTCCCAAGCTGTCATTTGACCCTACTTCACTAAGGGGAACATGATGGTCTCGCGTATGCCAAGACCGGTGAGGCTCATGAGCAGGCGGTCAACGCCCATTCCCATTCCGCCCGATGGTGGCATTCCAAACTCGAGTGCCTTCAAGAAATCTTCGTCAAGCTTCATGGCTTCTGGGTCGCCGGCCGCGGCCAAAGTTACCTGCTCGATGAAGCGTTCGCGCTGAATGATCGGGTCAACCAGCTCGGAATAACCGGTGGCCTGCTCATAGCCGCGAATATACAAGTCCCACTTCTCGACCACCCCGGCCTTGCTGCGGTGGCTTCTGGTCAACGGTGACGTGTCGACCGGAAAGTCGATGACAAAGGTCGGCTGTTGCAGCCCCGGCTTCACAAAGTGCTCCCACAGCTCTTCAACATATTTGCCGTGCAGCGGGTGATCGATTTCGATTTCAAGCGAGGCGGCAAGGGCCCTCAACTCGGCAATCGGAGTTTCTGGGGTGATTACAACACCCGCGGCCTCAGAGAGCGATTCATACATCGAGATGCGTGGCCACGCGCCCCCAAGGTCGTTGATGCTGCCGTCTTCGAGCACCACCTGGTGGGTGCCAAAAACATCCATCGCGGCATTTTGAATTAGCTGCTGCGTCAAATCGGCGATCGTGTTGTAGTCGCCATAGGCCTCATAGGCCTCGAGCATCGCAAACTCTGGCGAGTGGGTGCGGTCGGCACCCTCGTTTCTAAAGTTGCGGTTGATCTCGTAAACCCGATCGATGCCGCCGACAACCGCGCGCTTCAAAAAGAGCTCTGGCGCGATGCGCAAAAACAGCTCGGTGTCGAAGGCGTTGGAATGCGTCTTGAAAGGCCGTGCCGAAGCGCCACCGTGAATGGTCTGCAGCATCGGGGTTTCAACCTCGGTGTAGGCACGCTCGGCAAAAGTCTTGCGCATCGACTGCATGACCTTTGAGCGAATCTGCACCACCTCGCGAGCCCGGTCGCGCACGATCAGGTCTAGGTAGCGGTGACGAATGCGAAACTCTTCGCCAAACTCGTTGTGCAGGTTTGGCAGCGGGCGAATCGTCTTGGCGGCCATC
>CAZLWT010000149.1:0-4262 GCA_964563325.1 uncultured Rhodoluna sp.
ATTTCGGGTTCAATAGTCGGGGTCAAGGCCGGAGCGCATGACAACACCTCAACCTCACGGCGCATAACCGCCACCAGGATGTTGGCGCTTGGCATTTTTTCACTCGCGGTTCCGAAAAGCAGAGCCTCTGGTCAGGCCTACTGCGAGTTTGATGGGCCCGAGGTGGCTGGTGTAATTGTGGTTTCGGCGAGCAAATCATATGAAGCTGGCCCACGCGCCGCAAAATTAGCCGCGCAAATAAATACGCAAGCTATTAGAGCCGCCCAATGGGAACAAACGCGAGATAAGCAGATAACCGATCTAAAGGCCGATAACCGCTCACTTTCGTCAAAGAAAGCTGACGAGAAATATGACTCGGAGTACCTCAGGCTTTTAACCGCCATTGATCCGGCATTTCGGGCGAAAGTTAAATGGGTGGTTTAGCTTTGGGCCTTAGCCCTAGATAGCCGCTTCGATGCGCCGAAAGGTCTCGGCCTGATACTCAGGAATCATGCCACTGTGCTCTGGATTGCTGGTCTCATAAAGATAGTTGAGCAACATAATCCGCCGTTGCAGAAGAAGGGCTTGCATTTGCTTCGCGGTGTAATCCGGCAGTTTCTGCACGCTTTCATAACCCTCGAGAAGTGCCTGGGTTTCCTCATCGGTGTCCAGATAGTAAATGGCAATTGCCAGATCCTGCACCGGCAGGCCCATCCCGCAGTCATCAAAATCAAAGACGGCGATTTTGCCGTCATGCCACATTAGGTTCCAGGGGTGCAGGTCGGCGTGGATGGGCTGCGCACTTCCGGATTCAAAAAGTTGGGTTACAGACTCTTCGATCCAGGTCTTCGCGCTCGAAAGGCGCATCTTTTCTGCCTCGCCGAGTTTACTGTCCTCGCTAAGCAAGTAATCCTTTTCACCCCACAGAAAGTCCGACAAATCGGGAAGTTCCGCTCCGGCCGGAAGCACTAGGTCAACCGAACTCCCGTGCAATTTGGCCATTGCCGCCCCGGCCGCCCCAAGTTGCTCTAAAGTTGGCTCGTCCCCTGGTTCCTCGCCATCCAGCCAACTGTAAAGAACCGCTGACAGTTTGCGACCCGTGGCCTCGTGCCAACCGAGCGTGACGAATTCACCGAGCTTGTTGGCTTTTGGTTTTGGCGTCAAGACATCGGTGATTGTGTTCACCCAGAAGATTTCCGCGTTGAGATTTTCGATGGATCTAGTTGAGTTCACGTTGATGCGCAGGGCGAACAACTCGCCATCCTCGCCGGTCACCTTGAAAGTTGAGTTGAACTCGTGATTGATTGACTCGGTTTCAGAGACTGCGAGCGCGTATTGTGCGAGGATTTCGCTCAGGCAACCGGCCAGGCTCTCGACCTGCTGCTCGACTGAGATTTCGGCGAATAATGGATTTGAAGTCATGAACTAAATCTGCCACAAATAAAGAAAGCCCCAAACTCGTGAGAAGTTTTGGGGCTTTCGTGCACCCCCCGAGACTTGAACTCGGAACCCACTGATTAAGAGTCAGTTGCTCTGCCGATTGAGCTAGAGGTGCGTGCTGCAGACAACCTTGCGGATTGAGGCAACAGCCCATAAGTTTAGCAGGAATATTCACCCTGCGGTAACGCTATCTTGCGATTGGCAACGCTCAGCGGCAGGTTCTAAACTCATAGCAAGAGATTCATTTTGGTTGCAAATATGGAGGCTGAATCATGACCGAACTAGCTAAGTTGGCTATCGGAGACACCGCACCGGACTTCACCATTCTTGATCAAGATGGCAAGCCGGTCACCCTTTCTTCCTATCTTGGCAAGAAAGTGATCGTCTATTTCTACCCAGCCGCCTCAACCCCGGGCTGCACCAAAGAGGCCTGCGACTTCAATGACAACCTGAACCCGTTGAAAGACGCCGGTTATCACGTCCTTGGAATCTCCCCCGACAAGCCGGCCAAGCTCGCCAGCTTCCGCGACAACCAGTCGCTCAACTTTCCGCTGCTAAGCGACCCAGAGACCGAGGTGCACAAGCTTTACGGGGCGTATGGCACCAAGTCGATGTACGGCCGCGAATACCAGGGCGTGCTGCGCTCAACCTTCGTCGTCAACGAGGCCGGCAAACTAGATTTGGCGCTCTACAACGTCAAGGCCACCGGGCACGTTGCCATGCTGCGCAAGCAGTTGGGCATCTAACTCACCGCGCAGGTTACATTTGGTCTTTGGTCGCGTCGATCGAGGCCCTGGTGAACAACAGGTACAGGCAACCAAGCGAAGGCACCGCTATGGCCAGGCCAACTTCATAGTTGGCGAACTTTCCAAAAAAACTTGCAAACGCGATGGATAGTTGTGCCAGCTGCCAAAAGACCCCGGCGCTTCTTGCCCAGCGTTGGGCCTGAAACAAGCCTCGCACCGCAAACCCTAACCAAATCGCACCCAATAACAGGAGCGCCACCAAGAACAAGCTGCTGCCCAAACTTCTAACATTCGCGCTGAAGATACCGTAAACCAACCAAAGCGCAGCCAGTACGAGCGCCAATGCTTCGATTGCTAGAACCACCGCCGAGACTCGAAGCGACCATGGGGTCTGCGATTTCTCAGGGTTCGGGTTTTGGGTTTCTGACATAAATCCTCATTTTGGGTATTGCCAAACTTGAGCGGCTGTGAAAACATATAAAAAGTTAGAGGTTGCTGCTGCTCCTCTCTAGCCTAAATCAATGAGGATTTAATCGTTTCAGGCAAACACCCAAGATCCGCCGTTTTAGAGCGTAACACCCACCTGCAACAAAAACTTTAAACACCCACCTGAAATACCACCCACCCACACCGTGGCGTAATTGCCGCAATTTCAGTTTAAGGAACACCCTCATGAATATGCAGTGGTTGAACGAAGCAAGATGCCTCACCGAAGATCCTGAACTATTCTTTCCAGTTGGAAATACCGGCCCCGCTGTCGAGCAGATCGAGCAAGCCAAATCGGTCTGCCGCGAGTGTGCCGTAACCAACAGCTGCCTCGAGTATGCAATCAAAGAGAACCAAGACACTGGCGTTTGGGGTGGCCTAAGCGAAGACGAGCGCAAGTCACTAAAGCGCAAGTACGCTCGCGCCCGCCGCGCAAGCTAACAAGAGCGAAAGATTGTCGGGTTGATAAAATCCGGCGAGACACATTTACAATGTGGAATCCATCCCCCGGTGGGTTCCACTTGTGTTTAACGGGCTTAGAGGGGTACGACTATGCTCACCCGAACGCCGCCTTCATCGGGGCTGAACCAGTTGATTGACCCGCGTAGCTCCCCCTCGATGAGGGTTCGAATTATTTGCGTTCCCAAACCCGGGCCCAATTTGCCATCGGTCAGACCGACGCCGTTGTCAGACACCTCGACCTCAAGTTTCTTCTGCCGACGTTGAGCCCTGATGTGCACGACGCCACCGCGATTGGCCAAGCCGTGCTCAATCGAGTTGGTGACAACCTCGGTCAGCGCAATTGCGAGCGGCGTGGCCATTTCGGTTGGTAGTTGACCAAACTTACCGTCAATCAAGGTGCGCACCGAGGTGTTGTGACCGGCGGCGATTTCGCTAACCAAAAGCAACATTCGGTCAAAGACCACGTCAAAACTAACTTCTTGCGCCAAGCCCTCAGAGAGAGTGTCGTGCACCAGAGCGATCGCCGAGACCCGTCGCATTGCCTGCTCAAGTGATTCGCGCGCCTCAACGCTGGTGCTGCGCCTAGCCTGAATTCGCAGCAGGCTGGCCACGGTCTGCAGGTTGTTTTTAACCCGATGGTGAATCTCGCGAATCGTGGCATCCTTGGTGATTAATTCACGCTCTTGACGACGCAGATCGGTCACGTCTCGAGCCAAAACGATTGCGCCGATTCTAGAACCTTCTCGCTTCAGCGGAATCGCGCGCACCGAAAGCGTCTCGCTTTGCGAGTCCAAGTCCACTCGCCAAGGCGCCTTGCCGCTCAAAACCAGTGGCAAACTTTCATCGACCGTGGCCTGACCCTTCAGCAGCGGGGTGACGGCCTCAACCAAATACTTGCCCTCCAACTCCCCCTCAACGCCAAGCCGATTAAAAACCGACAGACCGTTTGGGCTGGCAAAGGTGACTCGACCATCTTCGTCAAGGCGCAGCAATCCATCGTTTGCTCTTGGGGCACCTCTTTTTGGCCCGGTCGGGTTTGAAAAGTCGGGGAAGGTGCCATCGGCGACCATTTGCAAAAGGTCGTTGCCGCAGTGCAAATAGTTGAGCGAGAGCTTGTTGGGGGCTTTGGCCTCGGCAAGGTTGGTGTGC
>CAZLWT010000150.1:0-4194 GCA_964563325.1 uncultured Rhodoluna sp.
CGCCGCGGCAAAAGCTAGGGCAAGATTCGAGCGCCCCGAACCCGGAGGGCCGGTAAGCAACCAGGCGTGATGCAAACCGGCGGCGCGGTTTCGCACCGCCGGTTCAAGTTGTTCGATTGCCTCGGGCTGGCCAAGCAGATCGTTCCAAACCGGTTCATGGCGCGCCTCGGTCATTTGGAAGCCAAAACCTTGCTGATGCGCTCTCGTATCTTCTGTTGCATTTCGTCGATGCTCTCACGGGCGTCTAGCACCAAGAAGCGCTCGGGCTCTGCCGCAGCCAACTCAAGGTAGGCGGCACGGGTTGCCTCAAAGAATTCGATTTTCTCGCGCTCGAGTCGGTCGGGAGCCTCACCGGTTTTATTGCGCCGGGTTGCGGCCGTGGCGGCATCCAAGTCTAAAAGCACGGTCAGTTGCGGCAAAAGCCCCTCGACCGCCCAGATCGAAATTTCTCGAACCTCAGATCTCTCGAGTTCACGCCCCGCACCCTGATAGGCAACCGAGGAATCTAGGTAGCGATCGGTGATCACGATTTCAGATCTTTCGAGGGCCGGTCGAATCTTGGTTGCCACGTGATGTGCCCGATCGGCGGCGTAGAGCAAAGCTTCACTTCGGGGGGCAACCTCACCCTTGCGATGCAACAGCAGGTGGCGAATCTCTTTGCCCAGCTCGGTGCCACCGGGTTCAAGTGTGCGCACCACGGTGTGACCGGCGGCAATCAGAAACTGTTCGAGCAGATCGGCCTGGGTCGATTTTCCGACCCCGTCAATCCCCTCGAATGAAATGAAGGTTCCGCTTGCCACTACTTGGTCTTTCTCGTGGCACCACGCTTGACGGTGCGAGCCGGCGCCGTTTTCTTAGCAGCGGTCTTCCCCACCTTGGCAGGTGACTGCCCAGGCTCAAGTCCTAGTTTTTCCCGGCGGATGGCCAAGAGCTCAAATGCTCGGTCGGCAGCCATATCGTCTAGCGGCTCGTCCTTTGGAACGGTGGCGTTGATGAAGCCATCGGTCACGTAGTTTCCGAACTGACCGGTTTTTGCAACCACCGGGCCGGCACTTGCCGGGTCGTCACCGAACTCACGAAGCGGCGTGGCCGCGGTGCGGCGAGCGCCGTACTTTGGCTGTGCGTAAATGTCGAGTGCACCGGCAAGATCCAAGTCGAAGATTTGTTCTTCTGCGGTTAATGAACGAGAGTCGGTTCCCTTTTTCAGATAGGGGCCGAACTTGCCGTTTTGGGCCGTAATCGTCTGTTGGGTTTCGGGGTCGGTTCCGATGGTGCGCGGCAATGCCAGAAGCTTCAGCGCTTGCTCAAGGTCGATGGTTTCTGCGCTCATCGACTTGAACAGCGAGCCGGTTTTTGGCTTGGCAGCGCTCGGGTCATCGAGCAAAACGTAGGGGCCGTAGCGACCATCCTTGAAAATAACCTCAAAACCGGTCTCCGGGTCAACGCCAAGAACCCGATCTGTCAGGACAGGTGCATCGATGAGCTCCTGCGCCTTTGCCACGGTCAACTCGTCAGGCGCCAGACCTTCCGGAATATTCACGACTCGGCGCCCGTTTTCGTCGGCGCCCTCGGCACCTTCTTGACCCATGACCTCAAGGTAAGGGCCGAACTTTCCGGTTCGCAGGGTTACGTTCTCGGCGATTGGAATCGAGTTGATGAGGCGCGGGTCCTGATCGACGATGTTCTCAACGGTCGGGTGCAGGCCGGTTCCCTCAGCAAAGTAGAACTGCTTCAGCCAACTGCTGCGATCTAGTTCGCCGGCAGCGATTCGGTCGAGGTCTTCTTCCATTTGGGCGGTGAAGTCATAGTCAACAAGGTTGCCGAAGTTTTCTTCAAGGAAGCGCGTGACGGTGAAGGCAATCCACTCTGGAACCAAGGCTTGGCCACGCTTTGAAACGTAACCCTTGGCCACAATGGTTGACATGATGGCGGCATAGGTTGATGGGCGGCCGATGCCGTCCTCTTCAAGCGCCTTCACCAAACTGGCCTCGGTGTATCGAGGCGGCGGTGAGGTCTGGTGATCCTTGGCGGTCACCTCGATGGTTTTGAGAGCCTGACCCACCTCGAGTTTTGGCAACTTTGATTCTTGAGATTCGTTTTCGTCTTCATTACGAGACTCATCCTGGCTCTCCTCATAAGCGGCCATGAAGCCTCTGAAGAGCACGACGGTTCCACTCGCGGTGAACTCGGCAGACTTTCCAACCGACTCGGCACCAACAAGTGGCTCGACGGCAATCTTCGCCGTGGTGGTCGAAACCTTGGCGTCTTGCATTTGCGAGGCGACGGTGCGCTTCCAAATCAGATCGTAAAGATCCTTTGAGCGACCAAGCAAAACACCAGCCAACTCCGATGGATGTTTGAAAACCTCACCGGCAGGCCGAATGGCTTCGTGGGCCTCTTGAGCATTTTTTGATTTGCCCTGGTAAACACGTGGCTTGTCTGGCACATACTCGGCACCAAACATCGATTTGGCTTGAGAACGAGCAGCATTTATGGCCTGCACCGAAAGGTTCGGTGAGTCGGTACGCATATAAGTAATGTGTCCGTCTTGATAGAGCGACTGGGCGGTATCCATCGTCTGTTTTGCCGACAGGCGCAGCTTGCGCGATGCCTCCTGCTGCAAAGTTGAGGTGGTGAAAGGCGCGGCCGGGCGACGCGTGCTTGGCTTGGCTTCGACCGAGGTGACCTTGACGGTGGCCGAATCGCTTCTGGCGGCTAACGCAATTGCCTCGGCGGTGGCCTCAACAAGAACCAGCACCTTGCCGGTCAACTGACCCTTATCGTTGAAAGATTCACCAGTTGCTATGCGCTGGCCATCAATGCTTTGAAGTTTTGCAACAAAGATTGGTTCGCCGGCTACCTGGGTGTCTAGGGTCAGCTTCACGTCAAAATAACGAGCTGAAACAAATGCCATGCGTTCGCGTTCGCGCTCGACAACCAAGCGGGTGGCCGGAGACTGAACGCGACCGGCGCTTAGACCGCGGTTGATCTTGCGCCAAAGAACCGGTGAAACCTCGTAGCCATACAGACGGTCAACGACGCGCCTGGTTTCTTGAGCCTGAACTAGGTTCTCGTCAACCTGGCGGGTGTGCTCAAGAGCCGACTGGATTGCCTCTTTGGTGATTTCGTGAAAGACCATTCGCTTCACGGGAACCTTGGGCTTTAGCACCTGCAGCAGGTGCCAAGCGATGGCCTCACCCTCGCGGTCTTCATCGGTTGCGAGATAGAGCTCATCGGCGCCGACCAAGGCTTTTTTGAGATCGGCAACGGTTTTGCTTTTGCCTGGCGAAATGGCGTAGTACGGTTCAAAATCATTCTCAATGTCGATCGAAAACTTGGCGAGCGAGCCTTTTTTCTTTTCGGCTGGAAGGTTTTTCGGTTCAATGAGGTCGCGAATGTGACCCACCGATGCAAGCACCGTGTAGTCGCTGCCGAGGAACTTAGAAATCGTTTTGGCCTTGGCTGGCGACTCAACGATTACTAATTTTTGGCCTGATGCCACAGATAACTCCTTGATTGTTCATTCAGGTGATTAAACACCGGCTCTCGCCCTTGCTCTAAGCACTATACCCAGAGCCTTTGAATGAACGCTAATAAACGCTTCAAACTCGACAATACGACACTCGTCTATATTCACCCCATTTTGGGGCTCAATATTTTGCTACCTCACAAGCGTAGGCATTGGTTAGGCCTCGCAGCGCACCAACTTAGCTAGCAACAAGATGCTGCGGCTTTTTTCAAGCCTGTGTGGCCGAGGATGCCAAAACCAGATTTTTCGAGACTAGACCCGGCTGGAAACCCTGGAGTCCGCTTTTTCTTTTTCCAGTTGAGCCGCGATCAGGCCTTTTCCGCCTTCAAGGCCGGCTTCGGTCAGAACATAGAGCCGACGCCGAGGACCTGGTCGATCATTTGGCTCTTCCCAATATGAACGAACCCAGTCGATTTCTTCTAGACGATCAAGGATTGGGTAAACAGTGCCAGTCATCAACTCGGTGCGACGCACAAGTTCTAGACCCCAGATTGGATCAGTTGCGCCAATCAATGCGCCCAGGACCTTGAGCGTCTGCGAGGTGATACGTTGAATTGGAATTTTGATATCCTACGGGACGAGTTCTGCCAATAGGTTAATTAATTCCTATTCCAGGTATCTAATTTTGCTGGTGGCCTAGCTGTATTGCTTGTCGGTAGCCAGTA
>CAZLWT010000151.1:0-4183 GCA_964563325.1 uncultured Rhodoluna sp.
CGACAAAGTCCTTGGCCTGAGCTATTTCCAGGGCTTTCCATAGCTCTTCGTCGGTTGCGCTCTCGCGCCCGTAGCGCAGGGTTTCGGCAATGGTGCCACTAAACAGGTAAGCCTTTTGTGGAACCAAACCGATTTTCTTCCAGAGCTCATTCGGGTCATACGATTGCAGCGGCACCTCGTCGATCAAGATGCGCCCTTGGGTCGGGTCAACCAAACGTGCGATTAGGTTCACCAGAGTGGTTTTGCCCGATCCGGTCGATCCGATGATTGCGGTCGTGGTGCCCGCCCGAATGCTAAAACTCATGTCTGAGAACACCGGCTTCTCGGCACCGGGGTAAGCAAAGCTAACGCCGTCGAACTCGATTATCCCAGTGTTATTAATACTCGAAATCGGGTTGCTGGTGGCCACAACTCCAGGTTCGGTTTGCATGACCTCGGTTACTCGGTCGGCGCAAACGGCGGCGCGCGGAATCATCATTGCCATGAACATGCTCATCATGACAGCCATCAAAATTTGCATTAGGTACTGCAAAAAGGCCATCACGGTTCCTATTTGCATCTGGCCAGAGTCGACCCGATAGGCACCAAGCCAAAGCACCGCGATGGATGAAAAGTTGAGCACAATCATGACCGTCGGAAACATGAAGGCCATTAGCTGGCCCGACTTTAGTGCGGTGTCGGTGACGCTGCTGTTGGCATCATCGAAGCGTTTGGTTTCTGTGGTTTCACGCACAAAGGCTCGCACCACGCGCACACCGGTCAGTTGCTCACGCAGAACCTGGTTGATTCCGTCGATGCGCACCTGCATCAAACGAAACAGCGGCACCATCTTTGAAAGCAAGAACCCGATTACCACCAAGAGCACAGGCACGCTAACGGCCATGATGATCGAGAGGCTGAAGTCGAGTTGCAGGGCGGTCACCACTCCACCGATCGCAAGGATAGGGGCCGAGAGCAACATGGTGCTGCCCATCAAGACGAGCATCTGAATCTGTAGCACGTCGTTGGTTGAACGCGTGATGAGCGATGGAGTGCCAAAGACCGAAACGTCGCGCTCAGAGAACCGGCCAACCTGGGCAAAGACCTTGCCGCGAATATCGCGGCCAACCGCCATTGCAAGTCGAGAACCGAAATAGGTTGCCAAGATGCTGCCCGCCACCTGCCCAAGCGCAATCAGCAGCATGAGCCCACCGGTGCTCAAGATGTAGCCGGTGTCACCCTTTGCGATGCCGTTGTTGATGATGTCGGCGTTGAGGGTGGGCAAGGCGAGTGACGCCATGGATTGCCCAAACTGAAAAACCATCACGGCTATCAAAAGCACCCAGTGTGGTTTTAGGTAATGTATCAAGATTCGCCAAAGATTCACCCTTCTAGTATGCGACTCTCTGGCAGGTTATCGAAGGCTTTTCATCCCCGCGTTCCAAGCTTGGGAGTCATAGACTTTGGGCTAGGGGAAGCATCGGGCAGAACATCAAAGGGGATGGCTGAAATTTCAAAATTCAAGACCACGAAAACACCTGAGTTTGCAGTCGCCCATCCAACCGAAGTGGTCGACTTGGTTCGCGATGCGGCGATTGACCGATTTAGGGGTGCCCTGGTAATCCTCATGGTCATCGGCGATTTTCTAGAGGGCGTTGAGTTTGTGCCATCATTCTTAAAGCACGCCCCAGATATCGGTTTCACAATTGCCGACGCCGTTGCCCCAGCATTCGTCTTTTTGATTGGCTTGAACTTCGGCCCATCGTTTGCCAGACGGTTGCAGGCGGGTTGGCCTTTTGCCTATCGCTACTTTCTGACTCGTTATCTAACGCTCATTGGAATTGGTTCGCTAATTTCCGCCGGAACCACTGCCTTCGACCAACCAAGCGACTGGGGGGTCTTGCAGGCTCTGGGCGTGGCCGGTCTCATTTGCTTAGCTGTCATCCGACTTCCCACTTGGGCCAGGTTTATCATCGCGGCCCTGATGCTGCTGGCATACCAGTACTTGCTTGACACTTCTATTCTTGAGTCAGTGCTGGGGGCCACCCACGGTGGCTTCCTCGGTGCTTTGTCTTGGGCGGCACTTCTGGTGCTATCCACAGCAGTGGCGGATGTGTGGCGGAAAGGTCTGGCACCTTACGTTGGTTGCATGATTGCGATGGCAGTGGCGGCTACGGGGTCGGCGTTCTTCGTTCCAGTGAGCAAGAATCGAGTCTCGCTCAGCTACATTTTGCTGACCCTGGTGATGAGCGGCCTTGTGTTCCTCGCGCTCGAACGAGCCTCCCGGGTCGCCCCACAGCGCAGGGGCGTTCTTTGCTGGTGGGGTGAAAATTCACTCACTTTTTATCTGCTGCACTTGGTCCTGCTTGCGGTTTTTGTAGCCCCTCCAGTTGCCTCGTGGTACGTGCAGGCACCGGCTTGGCTCGCGATAATTCAGCTGTCCTCGCTACTGGCCTTCATGACCTTCGTGGCTTGGCGCATCCGCAACCCGCTACTGACCCGCTAACGTCGGAGCTTTTGAGAAGTTTGATTCTGAGAGATAAATCGCGACTCAGAATCTGGCTGCCCTCGTTATATCCGAGCCCTAAACTGAAGCAATGTTTGACTACGATGTTGCAATCATTGGCGGTGGCCACAACGGCTTGGTGGCGTCTGCTTACCCAGCAAAAGCTGGCAAATCGGTTGTCGTGCTTGAGAAACACTCGGTGCTCGGCGGCGCTGCCATTTCAACTCGCGCCTTCGACGGCATCGATGCAAGGCTTTCGCGCTATTCCTACCTGGTCAGTTTGCTGCCGGCTCGCATCATTGAAGAACTTGGCCTCGAGGTCGAACTCGCCCCGCGCCGATTCGGTTCGTTCACACCAGACCCAGATGGCGATTCCGGCCTGCTGATTGACAAGCAAGACGCCGAGGCAACGCGGGCCTCGTTCGCTGCGGTCGGCGCCACCGATGACTTCGACGCTTGGAACGATTTCTATGCCAGAACCGAAGTCATCGCCCAGAAACTGTTTGGCACGCTACTCGAACCGCTTCGCACGCAGCAAGAAATCATCGAGCTACTTGGCGAAGACCTGTGGCGCGAGTTCTTTGCGCGGCCGATAGGCGCATCCATCGTTGAAAATTTCAAGTCTGATCTGGTGCGCGGTGTTGTGATGACCGACGCCCTGATCGGCACCTTTGCCTCAAATGACGACGCAGCGCTCGATGCCAATAAGTGCTTTTTGTATCACGTGATTGGCAACGAAACCGGCGAGTGGAGCATTCCGGTTGGCGGCATGGGGGCAGTGACCACCTCGATGGCAGAGCGGGCGCGCCACTTTGGGGCCGAGCTGCGGGCCGACTGCGAGGTGCTGTCGATTGACGCCGAGCGTCGCGTGACCTACCTCGAGCAGGGCAAAACCAAGTCGCTTACCGCCAAGTATTTGCTTGCCAACGTTTCAAAACCGACGATGGATGCGCTGCTCGGCCGGCCTTCGGCCCACCACATCGAAGGCGCTCAGGTCAAGGTAAACATGTTGATCAAGCGACTGCCACGCTTGAAAGCCGCGGTCGATCCGGTGGCCGCGTTCGGCGGAACGTTTCACATAAACGAGAACTTCTCGCAGTTGCAGACCGCTTTCGAGCAGGCCTCGCGCGGTGAGATTCCCAATCCGCTGCCCTGCGAAATCTATTGTCATTCGCTCACCGATTCAAGCATCCTCGGGGCCGAGCTGCGCGACTCGGGTGCACAGACCCTCACGGTGTTTGCGCTGCATACGCCGCACTCGTTGCTGCGCGGGCGAAACAACGACCATATGCGGGTTGCTCTGCAGAACGCGGCGATTGACTCAATCAACTCGGTGCTCGCGGAAGACATTCGGGATTTGTTATTGACCGATGGCAACGGCGAACCCTGCATCGAAACCAAAACCACTCAGGATCTGGAGGATGCCTTGGGGTTGCCCGGTGGCAACATCTTCCACGCACCGCTGAGTTGGCCATTCGTTTCGGATGCCGAACCGCTGTCTAGCCCTGAGCTTCGCTGGGGTGTTGCCTCGGGCGAACCGAACCTCTTCTTCTGCGGCTCAACCGCCCTTCGCGGTGGCGCGGTGAGCGGAATCGCCGGGCATAACGCTGCTATGGCTGTGCTTGAGGCCGAAGGCCTTTCGCACCTATAGAGTTGGCAAACCCTGCCTGATGCTGCCCTTGCCTGAGGTTCCGGCTG
>CAZLWT010000152.1:0-4176 GCA_964563325.1 uncultured Rhodoluna sp.
CGCGTCCACGTAAATCTTCTGGGACCATATCGATGACTCGGTGATAGGTCTCAGAGAGCCAACGGCGAGCGCTATCTTCAATTGGGGGAAGTGGCTTCTTCTCACGACCACGGAAGCGATCAAGGGATGCCAGCAAGCGCTTAGCCTACAACTCTTCAGCATGAATCCCGGTAAGTTCCAAGAGGCGATGTTGGAAACCGGACCACTCAGTGGGGTGCGGCCTTCAAGTTGTCTTTCGATTTGCGAGACGTACCATTCGACGCCGTCGATGCAACGGTCAACATCGGCGCAGGCCAACTTCCAAGGTTTACCGATCTCCCATGCCAGCAGAAGGGCGATCGTGTCTCTGGCCTCGCGCAAACCGGCCAGAGCAGTGGTCACCTTTGACTTGCGCTCGTCTAGATCAACCCGGCCCCAAACCACGTGCTGGCGCGCTGCGTCAGAGACGGCATCCAAAGCGGTTTGATGGTCAATCTTGGGTGGGCCTTGAATCGGCATCTGGTCAACCGGGTTTACGTGGTCGGCCGGGGTGCCAACGCTCAACCACTTGCCCATGATTAGGTTGTTGATGCGGTCGGCATCGAATGCCTCAGGCGCTAGCGACTTGGCTTGGTTGTAGACGGCGCTCCACTCAGCACCTTTTTTCACATGAAGAGTCATTTCCAAACTCTATGCCATCAAAACGCCGAGAAATCCAAGGTTGGCTTGCTCGGAAAATCGTAACTAAATAGTTGTTCGCCCGCGCTTAGGCCGTCGTCCAACCCGCGTCGATGTTGAGGATTGCGCCGTTGACAAACTTGGACTCGTCAGAGGCCAAGTACAAGGCGCAAAGAGCGATGTCCATCGACTCACCGAAGGCGGGAGCCATTGAGGCCCACTCCCCGGCACGGGCCGGCCCGATTGAGGCAACATCCATCGCTGCCACTTTTCCAGCTGTGTTTTCCATGATGCCGGTGGCCACTCCGCCAACCGCCATCGCGTTACAACGGATGCCCTTCTTGGCATACATCCAAGCGGTGTTCTTGGTAAGGCCTATGGCAGCGTGCTTGCTCATTGTGTAAACCACACCGGCCGCTCCGCCACCAACGCCAGCCACCGAAGCGGTGTTGACGATGACGCCCTTGTTTTGCCCAAGAAAATGTGGAAGCGCCGCATTGATTAGGTAAAGCGGCCCATAAGAGTTCACGGCCATTACCTTTTCAAGTGTTGCCTCGTCAAAGTCTCCTGCCGCTGCCATGTTGTCCATGATTCCAGCGTTATTAACCAGGATATCGATGCGGCCATAGCTGTCGATCGCGGTCTGAATGATGCGCTGGTCATCGGCACGCTTTGACACATCGCCTTGCACGCCAACGATGTCGCCACCGGCGGCTTTGACCTCGGCCACCACGGCGTCAAGGGTTGCTTGATTCCATTCGGCAGCCACAACTTTCGCGCCCTCTTTGGCGAACAGATTCGCCATCGCTCGACCCATTCCAGATCCGGTGCCGGTGATTACTGCTACTTTGCCTTCTAGCCTCATTATGTTTCCCCTTTTCGTTTGGATGCGAACGATTACTTAATTGAAGACTACTCCCGTTTTAGAAATAAAGTCAACGAAATCCAACCAGATCAAACTGCGCCTGGATTGGGCGGTCAATCTTCCCGCTCCCCCTTGAAGCCGGCGGCCAGGTAAGGGGCCAAGACCCAGAGAGCTGGAATCAGAATCCAGGCGCTGACCATGCGTGATTGATGCACCGAATCATAAGTTGACGCATAGGCGTAACCAGCGAGCAGCAAAATGACCCAGCCACCAAAATTGCGATAGGCACGGCGGTAGGACTTGTTGCGACGATTGACTTGAAGTTCATCAAGCAGCAGTTCAGGCATTCGAAATAAATCCCGAATAGAGAGGCGATGAAGTAGGTAGCAGACGAAGAGACCCGCAAACCAATATCCCGTCCACTGGGGCCGCCTCATCACAACAACTGCGAAACCCGAGAACATCCACAGATAGGTGAAGGCCCAGATCGCAACCCGGGCTCGGGTGGTGCGCAGAAAATTCATGCTGCGATCACGCTGAATCCAACGAGGCAGACCGCGTTCAACGCTCTTTCCCCAGGCTTCAACAACCTCTTCGAACTTTTCAGTTTTACTCATTTGATTCCCTCCTCAAGGGTGAATATGTCCTCAACTTTTGCATCTAAGACTTTCGCGATGCGCAGAGCCAAAACCAGACTGGGGCTGTACTCCCCACGTTCGATGTAGCCGATGGTTTGGTAGTGCACCTCAACCGAATCGGCTAACTGCTGGCGAGTAAGGCCACGCTGGTTTCTGAGATCCTCGATTCGGTTGGCTACCGAATCTTCCTCGGCGCGGGATTTTCGACTCACTTGAAAACCCCGAGCTCGGCAACAACCGCTTTATGGTCGCTGCCATCGATGCGAACCGCCTTGGATGAGTAAACCTCAACCATCTGGTTCACAAGAACATGATCTAAACGCATGACCGGAAGGTCTAAGCCGTTGAGCGGCCACTTCTGCATCGGCCAGGTCTGCTGAAACATTTCGAGCTTATTTACTCCGGCCGAGTCTCTGAACTTGTCGTTTACCAGCGGGCGGTAAGTTGCCATGCCTTCGCCGGCATTGAAGTCCCCCGCGATGACGGTTGGGGTTTCACCAAATTCGGTTTCAAGTTCCGTCAGCCGTTTCAGATCGTTGGCCCACAACTCTGGATTAGCCAAGGGATTGGCGGCGTGAAACCCCACCAATTTGAACTCGGTGTCGCCGACCTTTGTGCTTGAGACCAAGGTTGGGTAGGTGAAGCCCGAAACGACTTGCCCCGCAGCCAGTGGCGTCTTTGACCAAATATCGGTTCCCCACCAGTTATCCAAACCGGAAATCGGGTCATGGGCCAAGGTCTGGTGCAGGTGATATGGCATCAGTTCTTGAATTTTTGCCGAATCAAATCGCCCAACCATGATGTCATTGGTTTCAACCAGAATCAGAACGTCGATGTCATCTTTGATGATTTCGGCTTTCAACGAGACCGTGTCGACCCCGCCCGCAAGCGTATTGAGCTCGAGCACCTTAAGCGTGGCCTCGGATGCCGGCTTAGTGGCCGCGGCAGCCAAGGGATGGAATTGCCAGGCAAAGAGCGCGAATATCGCGATCCAAACATTCACGGCAACCAGGGCATTGCGTCTTCCAAGGCTGGCAAGAATTGCCATCACCAAGGCCGCGGCAAATAGCCACGAACCGAGCGAGTCGGCAAGCACCAGAAGTCGGTTGCCATCAAACCCGAACCACACCACAACAAACCAAGCAAGCAATCCCAGGGTTGCGATGGCGCAACAGACCTGCCAGAGGATTGCAAACAGGTTTTTTATCGGAGCCGGATTATCCAGAGTCATAGTTTGTAGCATAAATGCTATGTAGCAGTAATGCAACATTGCTCGACGGTTCGAGTCTTGTAGCATGGCATTACCGACAGAATTGGAAACCAAAATGGACTACCGAGGCAAAACCGCATTAGTCACCGGAGCAAGTTCTGGAATCGGCCTAGAGTTCGCCAGAGAGTTGGCCAGAAGAGGTTCTAACCTGATTCTCGTGGCCAGGCGAGCCGATGCTCTCGACGCACTAGCAGCCTCGATTCGCACCGATTCTGGGGTTTCGGTGACCACTGTTGCCCTCGACCTAAGCATCGCCGATTCCGCGGCGAAGTTGAAGGCAAACCTCGACAAACAAGGGCTGGTGCCCGAAATTGTCATAAATAATGCCGGATTCGGAACCAACGCACGTTTGGCCGACGAAGACCCGAAACGCATTCAGCAAGAGGTGCAGCTGAACGTGGCGACGCTGGTCGATCTGACCGCAGCCTACCTGCCGGCGATGGTCGCGGCCAATTTTGGGGCAATAGTCAACATTGCTAGCACCGCCGCCTACCAGCCGGTTCCCGGAATGGCCGTCTATGCGGCGACCAAGGCCTTCGTGCTGTCGTTCACCTCGGCCGTCTGGGGCGAGTTGGCAGCAACGAACGTGCGAGTTTTGGCCGTTAGCCCGGGAGCCACCGCGACAGCATTCTTCGACATCGCGGGCGCCAGCCCATCGGGCGACATGGCACCGGCAACCGATGTGATTGCAGCCACCTTCAAAGCGCTTGACGCCAAGAAGAGATCGGAAGAGCACACGTCTGAAC
>CAZLWT010000153.1:0-4159 GCA_964563325.1 uncultured Rhodoluna sp.
TGGATTCGGGTTCGCGCGAGGTGGGCAAATGATTAGGCGCGTTCTTGCGTTACTTTTGGTGCTCGGCCTCGGCTGCGGTGCCGGTTTTGCGGCGGTCAACTTTGGGTCGCTTTTTGAGGTGCGAGTCGGCCAGCAGCCAAAGCCGATCATTGCCACCGTGCGTGCGCGCGACCTGGCCCTGCTCTGCCCGGGTGGTTTCTATCGCACCGGTGGGGCTTCAGGCACCAAGGTTGGCAGTTTTGATCAGTTGCCCTCGGCGAGCCTTGGTGGCAGTTGGCTTGGATCGCCCAACAGCGTGCTTGGCTCGAGCGAGTTGGGTGGCAGGCAGTTGAAGTCGCCCGGCACCGGAAAGCGCGAAATTCTGCGCCAGTCAATTCTCAAACCGTTGCTTCTGAAACTAAGTGACCCCGCCGGCAAACTGACCCAGGGTTCGGCCCTGATGAATGCCCAGCAGTTGCAGTTGGTGCAAACCGATCGCGCCAGCGGTTTGGCCGCCTCCGCCTGCCAAAGGCCTAGCAACGACATCTGGTTGCTCGGCGGTGACACCTCGACCGGGCGCGAGACACTTTTGGTGATCGACAACCCAAGCGCGGTCGACGCCTCGGTTGACCTGCAGTTGTTCTCGGAGAAGGGGCCGATAACCGGTTCCGGTCTTGCCGGAATCTCGGTGCCGGCTGGGCAAAGCAAGATTCTGCCGCTGGCCAGTTTGGCGCCAAAATCGCTCAGCCTTGCCGTTCACCTGCAGGTGCAGGGTGGCTCGCTTGGTGCTTGGCTGCAACAAAAAACCGTGAGGGGCCTCAAGGCCGCCGGCTTAGACCTGGTGTCTGCCTCTAGTGGCTTCAGGCAGCAACAGGTCATCGCCGGGCTGCTGGTTCGCGGTTCGAGCCTCGCTAGAACCTTCATCAAGTCGAGCCTTGATTATTATGACCTGAAGCCGGTGCTTCGCCTCTATGCCCCCATGACAAGCGCTGAACGCAATGGTCAGGGCCAACCGGCGTCGGTGGCCTTCGATGCCCAGGTCATCGGCTCCGATGCCAAAACCTTTGGAACCGTGTTGCAAGACCGGCTCACCGCAGGAACCGTCAAAGATTTTGCTCTGGATAACCTCGAAGACGGCGACTACAGCGTCTTCTTGAAGGCCAACCGTAAGGTCTTGGCCTCGGTTCGCTTGGTGCGAGTCACCAAGGCGGCGACGCTAAACACCGACTTCGCTTGGCTTTCGGCCAGCCCCGCCTTTGAAGCGGCAAGACTTTTTGCCGTGCCAAATCAAGGAATCAGCAAGGTTTCCATCGCAAATCCCGGTGACCAACCGGTGACCGTGGCACTCAGCAATGAGGCCACTGGGGCCGTGAGTCATTACCCAATCGCCGCCAACGGCTCGCTCACCCTTGCCTTGAATCCGGGTGCAGTCTTTAGCCTTTCAGCCGAACAGTCGATCCACGCCGTTTTAGTGATCGATGTTGGTGGGCAAGTCGGGGTCATTGACCTAACCGACTATAAAAATCTCGGTGGCAAGGTTGCCATTTTGCCGAGTTTCTAGCGGTGCCGATCTGGAATTAGGTCCCAGGGATCTTTATCGATCAGGGCACCAACCGCCTCAAAAACGTAATGCTCAATCCGCATTCGATTTGAAATGGCATCGGTTCTTCGATCCTTGGTAAATCGCTCAATCGGAAGGCGATAGAGCACGATGGTGTGGTTTTCGCGTCTAAGGGACCAACGCCGCACTCGGTTGGAATCTCGAGTTATCGGTGGCGCATCCTGCACCACCCAAGAAAGCTCGGCCAGTTCCTCTGGCCACTCGGCACTCAAGAACTCGCAGGTGGCGGCAACGATTTGCTCGAAGCCGCTTAGCCTGGTTTGCCCGTGGCTGAAAAGTTTGCTCAGCAGTGGCCTTCTAATGCCGCGCCCGTGGCGATCCCTGGCTAGGGCTCGCGAAGGCGGGGGCTTGGTCATGCTTTCAGTTTAATCTGCAAATCCGGTAATAGAAGAGTGCGATATACTTTTAGTTAGCATCTGGAACCGTTTCGGCGGGGTCGATTGGGTTCGCTTTGGGGCGGAGCAGCTCAGTCGAGATTCTGCCCAAAACGCTGAGCCCAACCAAAGACATGGAGACTCCTTGAGCATCGACTGGAATGCAATCGTAAAAACCTATGACGTAAGAGGCTTGGTTGGTGAAACCCTAACCTCAGAGGTGGTTTCGGCTTTGGCCGCCGGTTTTGTTGATGAGTTGGCAGCCGCCGGAAAAGACGTAATCGTGGGTCACGATATGCGCGATTCCTCGCCGGAGTTTGCCGATGCATTTGCCGCCGGAGCTCAAGCCAGGGGCGCAAATGTGGTCTCGATTGGGCTTTGCTCGACAGATGAGTCTTATTACGCGTCGGGTTCGATGGATGCGCCAGCGGCCATGTTCACCGCAAGCCACAATCCGGCAACCTATAACGGAATCAAGTTTTCAAGAGCCGGCGCTCGCGGCGTAAGTTTAGACACCGGCCTGGCCGCGATTCGCGATCGCGCCAAAGAGTATGTTGCCAACGGCATAGACGAGGTTGAAACCCCGGGTTCTTACCGCGAGGTGCACATCCTTGCCGACTACGCCGCTTATTTGCGCCAGCTGGTTGACCTATCGGCAATCCGCCCGCTAAAGGTTGTCGTTGATGCCGGAAACGGCATGGGTGGCATGACCGTTCCAGCCGTTTTAGGCAACGCTTGCGATTTGGGCGAACTGCCACTTGAAATCATCCCAATGTATTTTGAGCTCGACGGCAGTTTCCCGAACCACGAAGCTAACCCGCTTGACCCTAAGAACTTGGTTGACCTGCAAAAAGCCGTGGTTGAGCACGGGGCAGACATCGGTCTGGCCTTCGATGGCGATGCCGACCGCTGTTTCGTGATTGACGAAAATGGCGACCCGGTGAACCCATCGGCGGTGGCGGCAATCGTTGCCAGACGCGAAATCGCAAGGCAACGGGCCCTTGACCCAGAAGCAGAAATTACCGTCCTGCACAACCTGCTGACCTCAAGGGTTGTTGCCGAGGTAATCGAAGCCGACGGTGCCACCCCTAGCCGCACCAAGGTTGGCCACTCGCTCATCAAAGACCAGATGGCAGCCACCAACGCCATTTTTGGTGGCGAGCACTCGGCCCACTACTACTTCAGAGACTTCTGGGGTGCCGATAACGGAATGTTGGCGGCAATGCACGTGCTTGCCGAATTCGGCGCTCAGGGCACCGCGCTTTCAGAATTCGCCAGGCAATACAACCCTTATTTCATGAGTGGTGAAATAAATTCCACCGTTTCTGATGTTGCTATTGCTAAGGGTCGCGTGGTTGAGGCATTTGCCGAGCGTGCCACCCTTGAAGAGTTTGATGGTGTTACACTTTCTTCACCAGAATCCCAAGAAAGTTGGTGGTGGTTCAATGTTCGAGCTTCGAACACCGAACCGTTGCTAAGGCTGAACGTTGAGGCATCCGATGCCGAAACCATGGCTGAAATTCGTGATGAAGTTTTGACTTTAATTAGACAGGGATAACACCAGCCATGCCGCTAACCCCGACCAAAAACAGCGTTGACCACAAGGTAAGCGACCTCGGCCTTGCCGAAGCCGGCCGTCACCAGATTCGGCTAGCCGAAAACGAGATGCCAGGCCTAATGTCGTTGCGAGCCGAGTTCTCGGCCAGTCAACCGCTTGCCGGTGCTCGAATCGCCGGTTCGCTTCACATGACCGTGCAGACCGCGGTGCTGATCGAAACCCTGATTGCCCTCGGTGCCCAGGTTCGCTGGGCAAGCTGCAATATCTTTAGCACCCAAGACGAAGCCGCTGCCGCGGTGGTCGTTGGTTTGCACGGCACCCCAACCGCTCCGAGCGGTGTTCCAGTCTTTGCCTGGAAGGGCGAGTCGCTTGAGGAATACTGGTGGTGCACCGACCGCATTTTCGACTGGAGCGCAGAGGCCACCGCTAGTGGCGAAAGCTTCACCGGCCCAAACATGATTCTTGACGATGGCGGCGACGCAACCCTGCTGGTTCACAAGGGTCGCGAGTTTGAGCTTGCCGGTTCGGTGCCACCGACCGGTGTCGACGACAGCGAAGAGTACGGCGTGATTCTTGAGCTGCTACGCAAATCCATCGTCATTGACCCAACCCGATTCACTCGCATCG
>CAZLWT010000154.1:0-4127 GCA_964563325.1 uncultured Rhodoluna sp.
CCTTCAACCACAAGTGGCGCGGTTGCGAAACCATATTCCTCGGCACCGAGCAACGCTGCAATAATCACGTCGCGACCGGTCTTCATTTGGCCATCCACCTGCACGACAACTCGATCGCGAAGCCCGTTTATCATCAAGGTTTGTTGTGCCTCGGCCAGCCCGAGTTCCCAAGGGGTACCGGCGTGCTTAAGCGAGTTGAGTGGGCTGGCACCGGTTCCGCCATCGTGCCCGGAAACCAAGATAACGTCGGCCTTTGCTTTGGCAACACCGGCCGCAACTGTTCCGATGCCAACCTGGCTTACCAGCTTGACATGCACTCGAGCCGCCCGGTTGGCGCGCTTCAAGTCAAAGATAAGTTGCTTCAGGTCTTCGATCGAGTAAATGTCGTGGTGCGGCGGTGGCGAAATGAGGCCAACGCCGGCCGTGGCGTGGCGGGTTCTTGCAATCCAGGGGTAAACCTTGTTCGGTGGCAGTTGCCCGCCCTCGCCAGGCTTTGCCCCCTGAGCCATCTTGATTTGGATGTCATCGGCATGGGTCAAGTACATGCTTGTCACGCCGAAACGCCCAGAGGCAACCTGCTTGATTGCGCTGCGTCGCTTCGGGTCTAGCAAACGCTCTACGTCTTCGCCGCCCTCGCCGGTGTTCGACTTGGCACCAAGTTGGTTCATCGCTATCGCGAGAGTTTCGTGGGCCTCCGGCGAAATCGAACCATAGGACATTGCCCCGGTTGAGAAGCGCTTGACGATGGATGAGATCGACTCAACGTCGTCAATCGAAATTGATGGCCTGACGCCCTCGCGCAGCGTGAAAAGCCCGCGCAGCGTCATTAGGTTCTCTGATTGGTCATCTACGGCACGGGTGTACTCCCGGAAGATGTCCATGTTCTTGGTGCGGGTGGAGTGTTGGAGCTTGAAGACCGTCTCTGGGTTGAACAGGTGCGGTGGTCCTTCACGGCGCCACTGGTATTCGCCACCGACATCCAAAAGTTCATGAACGTTGGTCGCGCCCTCGATTGGGTAAGCGCTGTGGTGGCGGGTTGCGACCTCATCGTGAATCACGTCGATGCCGATGCCGCCAAGCTGACTCACCGTGCCGGTGAAATACGTGTCAACAAAGTCTTGGCTCAGCCCGATGGCCTCGAAGCATTGAGCTCCCGCATAAGACGAAACCGTTGAAATGCCCATCTTGGACATAATCTTGAGCACGCCCTTGCCAAGCCCCTTGACCAGGTTCTTGGAGGCTTGCTCGATGGTGAGACCGACAATGGTCTTGTTTTTGACCATCTGCTCGCAGGATTCCATAGCCAAATAGGGGTTGACCGCGGCGGCGCCGTAGCCGATTAGCGCGGCGACGTGGTGCACTTCGCGCACGTCTCCGGCTTCAACAACCAGGCCAACCATGGTTCTGCGACCCGAACGAATTAGGTGGTGATGTACCGCAGAGCAAAGCAGCAGCGACGGAATCGGAGCCAACTCGCGATTGCTGTCGCGGTCCGACAAAATCAAATAAGTTGCTCCGTCAGAGATGGCCTGGTCAACCTCGGCGCAGATTTCCCTGATGCGAGCGGTCAGCTCTTCTGATCCGCCATCAACCCGGTACAACCCGGTGACTGTGAAGGCTTGGCCCACCCCTGGCATGGCGTCAATGTGCGAAATCTTGGTCAAATCGTCGTTTGAAAGCACAGGGAAGCCGATGATTACCTGCTGGGCATGCTCGGGTGTTGCCGCTAACAGGTTGCGCTCTGGCCCAATGCCAGTGCTCAACGAGGTGACAACTTCTTCGCGAATTGAATCAAGCGGAGGGTTGGTTACCTGAGCGAACTGTTGAACGAAGTAATCGAACAGCAATCTTGGTCGGTCTGAAAGCGCGGCAATCGGGGTATCCGATCCCATCGCTCCCAGTGGTTCGGCACCGGCGCGGGCCATTGGTGCAAGCAATATGCGCAGCTCTTCTTCGGTGTAACCGAAGGTGCGCTGGCGGCGACTCACCGAAGAAGCGGTGTGCGCGATGTGTTCGCGATCTGGCAATTCTTTTAGTTCGATGCGGTTATCCTCTAACCATTCACCCCAGGGCTCGAGGGCCGAGATCTCAGACTTAATCTCGTCGTCATCGATGAGACGTCCAGAGGCGGTGTCGACCAAGAACATGCGGCCGGGTTGCAGTCTTCCCTTGCGCACGATTCGGCTCGGGTCAATGTCAACCACACCGATTTCGGATGCCAGAACGACTAGGCCATCCTCGGTCACGATGAATCTGCCCGGACGAAGCCCGTTTCGGTCTAGAGTTGCCCCAACCAATGATCCATCGGTAAAAATAACCGCGGCCGGTCCGTCCCAGGGTTCCATAAGCATCGAGTGATACTCGTAAAAGTTCTTGCGTGCCTTGTCGATGTCTGACTGTTTTTCCCAAGCTTCTGGAATCATCATCATCATTGCGTGTGGCAGGCTGCGCCCACCCAAGTAAAGGAGTTCAACTACTTCATCAAAGGATGCACTGTCAGAGCCATCCGGTGTGATGATCGGCTTTATCTGCTCAATGTCGCCTAGAAGGCTAGAAGCCAACTGCGCTTCCCGAGCGCGCATCCAGTTTCGGTTTCCCTTGATGGTGTTTATTTCACCGTTGTGGGCAATCATTCTGAACGGGTGGGCAAGTGGCCACGATGGGAAGGTGTTGGTTGAGAAGCGTGAGTGCACGAGCGCCAAAGTTGACTCAAAGAGTTCGTTGCTGAGGTCAGGGTAAAACGGCTCGAGTTGCAGTGTGGTGACCATGCCCTTGTAGACAATCGTCTTGGAAGACAGCGATGGATGATAGCTGCCCAGCTCGAGTTCGGCGCGGCGTCGAAGCCGAAACGCGCGGCGTTCGAGCTCTAGGTCGCTTGCGCCATCTTCTGATCCGACGAACACCTGTTTGATTACTGGCATGGCGGCTCTGGCCAGGTCGCCCAGCGACTCGGGGTTGGTTGGAACCTCGCGCCAAGCCAAAACCGTGAGATTCTCACTCTTTGCTATCGAGGCGAAGCCAAGTTCGATCGAAGTTTGCTCTGCCAAATCGACCGGCAAGAAGACCAGCCCGGCAGCGTATTGACCGGCGGCAGGAAGCGGCACTCCGGCAACCGAACGAAGGAACTTGTCCGGAAGTTGGGTGAGAATGCCCGCGCCATCACCGGTTCCAGCGTCTGAGCCGACGGCACCGCGGTGCTCGAGGTTTGTCAGTGCGGTCAGTGCCGTCTGAATGATGTCATGTCCAGGGGTACCGCGAAGGGTGGCAACCATCGCCAAGCCGCAGGCGTCCTTATCGTAGCTGGGGTCGTAAAGACCAACCTTCTGCGGGGATGTGCTGAAGCGTTGGAAGGGTGACATCACAGGCATGACAAGCTCCAATCCGGATAAAGAGAATTGGGACATCCTTGGCCCTATTTGCGTTCATCGAACGCCAATTTATGTTTACTAACGCGACTTATTACGAAGTCGGTTTGGTTTTCGAGTCTACCTCATCGGCTTCATCAGCCACGGTATCTTCCGTGGTTGAATAATCAGCTTCGGAAAGCTTCTCGGGCAAAACCGGCGCCGAACGACCCGGGCGATAGACGCTGATCTCGACGGTTGGGTGCTTGCTGGTCTGCACGATGAGGATTGCAATTCCAATGGCTATACCGAAAATCGCCGACCAAATGTTGGTTCTAAGTCCAAGCAACACCGCGCTCGGGTCGATTCTGATGCTTTCGACAAGAATTCTTCCGATCGAGTAGTAAATCAGGTAAAGGGCAAACAGCTTTCCCCAGCGCAACTGAAGCCGGCGATCGAGAACGAACAACAGCACTACGCCGACCAGGCTCCACAGCGATTCGTAAATGAATGTCGGGTGGAAGAAAACCTCGGGGGTGTCAGGAAAACCCTTCGGGTAGGCAGGGTTGTCCTTGGCGATTTGCAAACCCCATGGCAAGTCGGTTGGAGTGCCGAATAGCTCATTGTTGAAATAGTTGCCCCAGCGACCGATGGCCTGGGCTAAAAGTATTCCGGGGGCAACGGCGTCGGTGAAAGACATGAAGCGAATTCCGCTGATGCGGCAACCAATGAGGGCGCCAACGGCACCAAATACTAGGGCTCCGTATATTGCTAGACCGCCCT
>CAZLWT010000155.1:0-4051 GCA_964563325.1 uncultured Rhodoluna sp.
GCCCGGGCCGCTTTGACCGTCAGATCGGCGTCGGCGCCCCAGACCTCATCGGTCGCGAGCAAATCATGCAGGTTCACTCAAAGGGCAAGCCAATCGCTCCCGATGTTGACCTTGCCGTGGTTGCTCGTCGCACCCCTGGCTTCACCGGAGCCGACCTGGCCAACGTGCTAAACGAAGCCGCGCTCTTGACCGCCCGCAACAACGAGAAACAAATCACGGCGGCCATGATCGATGAGGCCATCGACCGAGTAATCGGTGGGCCACAGAAGAAGTCTCGTTTGATGCAAGACCGTGAGCGCCTAAACACCGCTTATCACGAAGCCGGTCACGCCCTGGTTGCCGCCTCGCTGAACCACAGCGACCCGGTCACCAAGGTCACCATCCTGCCTCGTGGCCGCGCCTTGGGCTACACCATGGTGTTGCCGCTTGAAGACCGTTATTCGATGACTCGCAACCAGTTGCTAGACCAGATTGCCTATGCAATGGGTGGCCGCGTTGCCGAAGAAATCGTCTTCCACGACCCAACCACCGGGGCATCGAACGACTTTGAGAAGGCAACCGCAACCGCCAGACAGATGGTCACCCAGTATGGAATGAGCGCATCGCTTGGCTCGGTTTCGTTTGGCAACGGCAGCGAAGTCTTTATCGGCCGCGACATGGCTCAACAGCGTGACTACTCCGAATCAACCGCACAGCAAATCGATGCCGAGGTTCGCGCATTGGTCGAGGGTGCCCACGATGAGGCCTATAAGGCGCTGAACCTAAACCGTAAGGTGCTAGACGCCCTGGCAAAAGAGCTGATGGAACGCGAAACTTTGAACCAGGACGACCTGGTTGACATTTTCAAGCCAATCAAAAAGATGCCAATGCGAGTTCAGTGGTTGTCAAAGACGAGTCGCCCGGTTTCCAAGCAGGGCCCGATTGAGATTCCGATGAAGAACTCGACCTTCGAAAAGCGTGCCGCTATCGATAAGGCCGCCAAGGCTGCAGCTAAGCCAGCCAAGAGCCCGGTAGCCAGAAAAAAGGCGGCCCCGAAGGCTTCCGAGCCAGAGCAGTAAATAAGTGATTGATGCCGAACGCGTCAAGGCAGCGGTAGTTGAGTTGCTGCTGGCGATTGGTGAAGACCCCAATCGCGAGCAGTTGCTTGCCACCCCGCAAAAGGTGGCCGATGCCTACGCCGGTTTCTTTGCGGGAATCGACCAAGATCCGCTTTTGGCGCTGACCGATAGCTTTGAAGCCGAGCAAACCGATGCCGTGATTCTCAAAGACATCGAACTGGTTTCAATTTGCGAGCATCACCTGTTGCCCTTCACCGGGGTTGCCCACATCGCCTATTTGCCAACCGACCGGGTCATTGGCCTTGGCCGGCTTCCCAAGTTGGTCGAGATCTTGGCCGCCAGACCACAACTGCAAGAAAACCTGACCGCCCAGATTGCCGATGCGCTCGAGACCGGTCTAAAGACCGAGGGCGTTTTGGTTGTCATCGAGGCCAGACACCACTGCGTTGCCTCGCGTGGCGCCCGACAGCCCGAGGTGAGCACCATCACAATGGCGACTCGCGGTTGTTATGCAGAGCCGGTGCGCCGAGCAGAAATCATGGGGCTGATTTCCAAATGAGCTTTCAAAGACCACTCGTCATGGGTGTTCTAAACGTCACCCCAGATTCTTTTAGCGACGGCGGGCACTTCAACTCGGTTGAGTCGGCCGTTTTGCAAGCCGAGAAACTCGTGGTCGAGGGTGCAAACATCCTAGATATCGGTGGCGAATCGACCAGGCCCGGCGCCGAACGTTTGCCGATAGCCGAGGAACAAGCGCGGGTTTTGCCGGTGATTGAGGCCATAGTTGCCAGCGATTGGTTTGCCGGCTCGGGCGCAAAAATCAGCATAGACACCATGAACTCGGCCACCGCTCGCGCGGCCGTTGCCGCCGGTGCCACCATCATCAACGACGTTTCGGGTGGGCTGGCCGACCCTGAGATGTTTGCGGTTGCCGCCGAGACCGGCGTGACGTTTGTGCTGAGTCACTGGCGCGGATTTAGCGACACCATGCACACCCTGGCCAACTACGAAAACGTTGCCAAAGAGGTTGCCGCCGAACTTGCCGAGCAGGTTGCCGTTGCGGTGGCCCGCGGGGTTGCCAGAGACCAAATCGTGATTGACCCGGGCCTTGGTTTTGCCAAAGACATGCAGCAAAACTGGCAACTGGTGGCAAGGCTTGACGAGCTCAAAAACCTAGGCCTGCCGATTTTGGTTGGCGCCTCGCGCAAGAAGTTTTTGGCCGGTGCGCTAGACGAAGACGACCCGACCGGCGTCAGCAACGCCAGGCGAGACGTGGCAACGGCGGTTTTGACGGCGTTGCTGCTGCAACGCAAGCTTTGGGCAGTGCGAGTGCACAACGTGGTCAACACGGTTGACGCCATCAGTGTGGTTGAAGCGCTTCGGGTTGCACAAGACCCAGAAGCCAAGCAGAATTAACCCATGCGCCACAAAATAAAGATCACCGGGTTACGGGTTTTTGCGCACCACGGGGTCTTCGATTTTGAACGGCAAAACGGCCAAGACTTTTATATTGACGCCTCGGTTTGGATCGACGGGGATGCGGCCGCCTTCAGCGATGACCTAGGCAAGACCGTGCACTACGGCAGCTTGGCGCAGGCGCTGGTCGAAAATGTGAGAAACGAACCGGTCGACCTGCTAGAAACCCTGGCCCAACGACTTCTTGACCTGTGCCTCAACTTTAATCACGGCAGCGTGCTGAAAGCCAAAATCACCGTGCATAAACCAAACGCTCCAATTCCCTATGAGTTTTCCGATGTTTCGGTGACCGTTCAGGCCAAGCGGGCGCGCAATGACTGAGACGGCGGCAAGAGTGCAACCGGCCAAGCCTGGACCCTCGGTGACCGCAATTTTGGCCCTTGGCGGCAACCTTGGCAAACGCCGCAAAACCATTCGCTCTGCTGTAAAAGCCCTCGAGGCCACCCCAGGAATCTCAAGCGTTGAGCTCTCACCATTCGTCGAATCCCAAGCGGTGACCGAAGAGGGAATCGACCCTTCAAAGCCGAACTATGTGAACGCGGTGGCCCGCATCCAGACCACGCTAAAACCAAAACAGCTTCTGGTTCAAACCCGTCGCATCGAAGACGAACACGGTCGAATCCGTTTGCAGCGTTGGGGTTCGCGCACCCTAGACATTGACATCATCACCTTTGGCAGCCTCATCAAGGCAACCGATGAATTGACCATTCCACACCCACGCGCCTATCAACGAGCATTCGTTTTGGTGCCCTGGAACCTGCTTGACGGGCAAGCGATTTTGCCTGGCCACGGCAAGGTGGCGGCGCTAGTTGCCGAAGCCAAAGACGAGGTTTGGTTGCTGAAATGAGACCAACCAAGGCCAGCACGCTTATTTTTGCCAGCATCGGTTTTACCTTCCTCGGTTTCGTGGCGGCCCGAGTTTTGGTGAATAGTTCTTTGCCAATACCGGTATCCAGAGTCAATTTATTGGTTTCAATCCCGTCGATTGCGGCCATTTTGCTCGTGCTTGCGATTCCCGTTTGGCGCTATCGCCGGGCGCTCAAGCAGGTGAAGCCTTCGTCACCTCGGCCAAAGCGCGTCGACCCGTTTTATGCGGTGCGACTGTTGCTGCTTGCCAAGGCCAGCTCGATTGCGGCAACCGCCTTTTTGGGTTGGCACCTTGGCGTGATAATCGCGCAGATCTTGAGCCCGGTGGTAGCGTTTGCCTCGGTGTTGCAAAACGCTTGGGGAGTGATCGGGTCGATTTTGCTTATGGTCGCCGCGCTCTTGGTTGAGTGGATTTGCCGCACCCCAGACGAGGGTGACGCTTCGAAGGTTGCCGACCCTACAGGGCCCAAGCGCAGCGAAGCGGCAGCCGCATGAGCCCAAACGCAACCTCGGGCAGATTGACCGTGGGAATCATTGGCGCCGGCCCGGTTGGCGCGGTCATTGGTCAGGCCCTGGCCGCGGCGGGTCACCTGGTGATTGGTGCCAGCGCGGTTTCGGCCGATAACGTTCAGCGGGTCGAGGCCATGTTG
>CAZLWT010000156.1:0-4037 GCA_964563325.1 uncultured Rhodoluna sp.
CTCGTGGGCCAGGTACTCCTCGTCGATTCCGGGGCGCACATGCTGGGCGCGATACTGATCCATATCATTTAGCAGGCGCCTGGCCTGGTTCTCTTCAACATCAAGACCGGTAAGCCGCATTAGGCGGCGGGAGTGATGCCCAGCATCAACAACTTTGGGTTGAATGCGAACCGTTGAGCCAGCCGAGTCGGTTTTAATGGCCAACTCTTCGATGTCGAAACCAAGCTCATTTAGTCGATTAACTCGGCGTTGAATTTTCCAACGCTCACTCAAGCTGAAGGCTTCGGCACCGGTTAGTTCCTGCCAGAGTTCACGGTACTTGGCAACGATGCGCTCGCTGGTTGCCACCGCATCGATTGTGCCGTGGGCGTTTCCAGAGGCAATCAAATCCATTAGTTCGCCGGCAATGTTGACCCTGGCAATCTCGAGGTCGTTTTCTCTTTGACCCCTAGACAAACCCGATTCATAGAGCTGTCCGGTTTCCGCGTCAACCAGATAGGCGGCAAAGGCGCCGGCATCGCGCCGAAAAAGGGTGTTGGAAAGCGAAACGTCACCCCAAAAGAAGCCGGCCATGTGCAGCCGAACCAAAAGTCCAGAGAGCGCATCAACCAAGCGGGTTGCGGTTTCGGGGCGCAGTCCCTGCGACCACATCGCGCGGTAGGGCAGTGAAAACTTTAGGTGGCGAGTAATCAGGGCGGCCGGCAGTGGCTGACCTGACTCGTCGGTGCGATTGTTCACGATTGCGAACGGCTCAACCGATGGCACAGCAAGCTTGATTAGGTTTTTGAGCATGTCGTATTCGCGCCTGGCCAACTCGGGCAAGGTCTCTTTGATGGCGATTACGTGGTCATTTAGATGCGCAAAGCGAACCGTGTGGCGGCTCAGTCCCTTTGGCAAAGCCGCAATGTTCTCGGTTGGCCAGTCTTCTAAAGGCAAATGCCACGGTAGATCCAGCAATGCTGGTTCTACCGTGGCAGCCGTAATGTCGAGTGATTGACTCACTAGTTGAGGCGTTCACCGGTTTCGATGTCGAACAGGTGGGTGATGCCGCCCTGTGGGCGCAGGAACACGCTGACACCGGCGGTTGGGTGGCTCTGAGCTTCAACGCGTGACACCATGTCAACGCTCACGCCATCTAGCTGGGTGCGACCGTAAAGGAATGCGTCGGCGCCGAGTTCTTCGATAACGTCGATCTCAACTTCAACACCCTTGTCCTTGGTCACTTCGAGGTCTTCTGGACGAAGACCAACGGTGATTGACTTGGCGGTGGTCTTGGCAAGAATATCGCGATCGATTGGAAGCACAACGTTTCCGAACTGAACGCCACCATCAACGATTGGAAGCTGCAATAGGTTCATGGCTGGTGAGCCAATGAAGCCTGCAACGAAGACGTTTAGTGGTCGTTCGTACAAGTTGCGAGGGGTGTCGACCTGCTGAAGCACGCCGTCCTTCATAACTGCAACGCGGTCACCCATGGTCATGGCTTCAACCTGGTCGTGAGTCACGTAAACGGTGGTTACTCCCAAGCGACGCTGAAGCGAAGCAATCTGAGTGCGAGTCTGAACGCGAAGTTTTGCGTCAAGGTTCGAAAGCGGCTCATCCATCAAGAACACCTGAGGCTTACGCACGATGGCGCGACCCATGGCAACGCGCTGACGCTGTCCACCGGAAAGAGCTTTTGGCTTGCGAGCCAGGTATGGCTCTAGGTCAAGAAGCTTTGCGGCCTCAAGCACGCGGGCGGCACGCTCATCCTTGTGAACGCCGGCGATCTTCAGGGCAAAGCCCATGTTTTCAGCAACGGTCATGTGTGGGTACAGTGCGTAGTTCTGGAAGACCATTGCGATGTCGCGGTCTTTAGGTGGGATGTCGGTGACGTCGCGGTCACCAATCAAGATGCTGCCTTCGTTGACGTCCTCTAGGCCCGCAAGCATGCGAAGCGAAGTTGACTTGCCACAACCTGAAGGACCAACCAAAACCAAGAATTCGCCATCGGCGATTTCTAGCTGAAGTTTGTCCACAGCTGGGCGAACGCCACCTGGGTACAACCGCGTTGCGGCTGAGAATGTTACTGATGCCATTTGTTTCTCCTCACCGGCAGGTACGTGCCGGACGATCCGTTGTGAAGTGCCGCCAACCGGCAGCTCTTTTATTATCGCAGTCGCGAGCGTTCGCCTAGACTGTTTTAGACATCGGTTTTATAACTAAAAACAACAGTCGAGGTTGACTGTGAAATAAGAGGTAGAAATGACACCGCAAGAGCAAAAAGTTACCCGATCAGAGCAGCGCGAGGCTGCCCGAGCAAAAGCTCGTGAAATGCGCGAGGCTAACCAAAAGAGCGACCGTCGCAAGCGTGGCCTGAAGCAGCTTGCCGTAGTCGCCTTGATTTTGGGATTGCTCGCTGGCGTGGGTGCCATCGTGGTCAACCAGCTAAATCAGGTCCCGGTGACCCCAAGCGACACCATTAACTACCCGCACAACATGACTTGGAACAACGGAATTCAGATTGGCAAGGATTTCAAGGTCATCAACAATCCGAACGTTGTCAATGGGGCCGCTCCGACCGGAACCCCGACCCCGACACCAATCACCAAGGTTCCAAACATCACCATTTACCTTGACTACCAGTGCCCAGTTTGTGGCATGTTTGAAAAGGCGCAGAGCAGTCAAATCTCTGACTGGGTCAGATTGGGCGCGGCCACGGTCGAGATTCACCCGGTGGCATTCCTCGATGGATACCGCGACAACTACTCAACCGACTTCTCAAAAAATGTTGCCAATGCTGCCGTCTGCGTTGCCGATCAGTCGCCCGATAACTTCTTCAACTACAGCTCTTACCTATATGCCAACCAGCAGGCAGAGGGCACGGCCGGCCCGACCGACGCTCAGCTGCTGCAGTGGGCAAAGGACAGCGGTGTGAGTTCGGCGAGTTCAGCGGTCGAAACCTGTATAAAATCCAAGAAGTTTGTGCCGTGGGTGCTCTTTGAAGCAACCAAGTATGTGAAGGACCGCAAAAACAAGGATTACGGCAGCCACTGGTACGAACAGATCCCAGGATGGACCACCCCTCCGGGCAAGGGAACGCCATTGGTTTTGATCAACAACAAGACCGTCACCCCACAAAACGCAATCTTTGACCCAGCAGCCTTTGCTCAGGCAGTGCTGCGAGCAGCGGTTCAAAAATAGCCGAGGGCAAAAAGGTTTAGGTGCCAGCAGATGGATCGCCGAGAGTTATTCAAGCTTTCGGCTTCCAGCCTGCTGGTTCCGGCTTTAATCGAGAACGCTTCGCCGGTAGCTCAGGCCCAACCCCTCGAAACGCTCACTAAACCCTGGGCTCCTAGGCACACCGTCTGGTCGCTGCCGGAATCGCCGGCCAGAAGGCTGGCCTGGACCGTCGATGATGGCGGTTCGCTGCAATCGCTCAGAAGTTACACCGACCTGCTAAAACGACACCCTGACCTGCGCATGACATTCTTCGTGACCTCGGCTTACAGCACGTGGCGCAGCATCCATCGTTATTTGCAACCTTTGGTCGACACCGGGCAAGTGCAACTGGCAAACCACACCCACACGCACGCCGACCTAACCCACCTGAGTGCGTCGCAAATCGGACACGAACTAAACACCTGCCGTCACTTCATCTATGAGTATTACGGGGTGAAGAGTCAGCCGTTTTTCAGGCCGCCGTTTGGCTATTACAACGACTATGTGATTCGGTCGGCCGCCGCCGTCGGCTATTACACGCCGGTGATGTGGTACGGCACGCTGGGGGATTCGGGGTCAATAACCGGCCACCGCGTTGTGGAACTTGCCAAGGCATACTTTCACGACGAAGCGCTGATCATCGGCCACTCGAATAACATGACGGCCTCGAGCCGGTTTGACGACCTGCTGAAGTTGATTCGAAACCGTGCCCTAAAAACAGTGACCCTCAACGATGTTTGGCGCAGCTAAGTAAAGAACAACGCGGCTGCCCGGCTCTTGCTAGAGATCGGAAGAGCACACGTCTGAACTCCAGTCACATTCAGAAACCTCGTATG
>CAZLWT010000157.1:0-4035 GCA_964563325.1 uncultured Rhodoluna sp.
GAGCCGACTTCAGCTTCTAGACAAGTTGTCGCGGCGTGAAGTTTGCAGCCGTACAGCACCTACTCTTCGGATTTGTTAGACCCGAAAACTATTTCATCCCAACTTGGGATACTGGGTCGCCCGCGCTTTGGGCTTGCTGCGCCCTTGGTGTTCGGCGCTTTAGTTTGAGAGGTCTTTTCGCCGGTTGACTTGCCCAATGGCGCACCCTTGCTTGCAGGTGCCTCAATGATGTCATCGCTCTGGGGATCAGAGGTTTTTAGGTTGGCTGCGTTTTCACGCGCTACACGCTTGCGTCGAAGGGATTCCAAGAGATCTTCACTCTCGGCGATAGTCTCAGGCTGCGCGGTCGCGGGCTGCTCTGGCTGCTGCGTTTTCGGTGAAGCGGTGGCACCCAAACCGTTTGATCTTCCAAACGGAATCACCCCCTGAAATTCGATTGTCTCTGCCAGATTGGCAGTCTCGTTTGGGTTTGCCCAGGTGGCGGGGATCGGAGTGATGGGGAGTGTCGATTCGACGCGGGCAGCCATTTCAGCCGTCGACTCCACGTTCGGGTTCTTGGGGTTTTCTAATGACCGGAGCTTAGGCAACTCAACAACCGCGCTCTGGTTTGACAGAGCGACCGCAACATCGTTTTCTGCGGCTATCGCCAAACGCTTTGGAACGAAGGACCAAAGCGCCACACTCTTTCCGGTGCCGTGCTCGAATGAGCATGATATTAGCCAAACGTCGTGTTCGTTTTTCCTGCTCGACCAGTTGATGTGGTGTGCGCCCGCCTGAGCCAGGCGATCAGCCAGAATCTCCCCAAATTCCGCTTGGCTGGTCTCATTGAACCGGTCTCCGGCAATCGAAACCCGAACACTGAGTGCACTGGATATGATGTGTTGCAACTCGTCAAGAACGGGACCCGCGAATTTTTCGATGTAGGCGCGCGAGGATGTTGATTGGCCAAGCAGTTCGTCAATGGTTGCACCGCGTCGAACGGCGGTTTGGATTGCTCGTGGGGTCAGCTGGTTCTCAACCACTGCAACGGCCGAATCACGTCGGACGGCTTTGCGCAAAAACTCATCGACGAGTAGCCGATATTTCTCGCCATTGGCGCTCTCCAAGACCAAGAATTCGCCGTCCGTTCCTAAGAAGCGGATGTCATCCATCGGTTGGTCCTTTCTGACTTACACAAAGTTTGCCACGAAACATCGAAAATGACCTACTTTATCCGTGGTGAGCCGCGTGCCTCGAAGCGATGTTGAGACGCGTTTTGACTCATTGGCGTTGAATGCTTGCTATTTGCTCATAAATGTTGCACACTATGCACGCCTGTTTCACATTATCGAGAGGATAAGCGATTGGCTACCGATTACGACGCACCGCGCAAATCAGACGAAGATACCGAGTCACTTGAAGCTATAAAGGACCGAGGTACTGAGAAGGTTGCCGGCCCGAGCGACGTTGATGAAACCGATGGTTCGCTAGATGGTTCTAATTCAGACATGACCCCGGGTTTTATTAACCCGGACAAGCTCGCTGAGGACCTTGAAGTACTTCTTTTGCCGCCACAGGATGACGAATTTACCTGCTCGCAGTGCTTCATCGTTCGTCGCAAATCTCTGCTTTCAAGACATGACAAGTCCGGCGATGTTTGCATCGAGTGCGACAGCTAAAAAGACTCCGACCCGCTAAGCTCACGGACGAGTCGCTCAATCTCTATTCCACGTCGGGTGGATAGCAGCCAATAGGGTGTTGGGTCTTGGGGGTCAGCCAGCTCTATCTTTACGAGTTCGGGTACGGATGCCTGAAATACGAAAAAGGCTCTCGAATTAAGTTTCGGGCCCCTTTCACTAAAGCTGCTTTCCTTCGGAATAAGCTCGACGGATTTTATGACGCTAATCGGCAATCTAGCCTTTGCGGTCTCGAGATATCCGTTTGCGATTCTTATGGTCGGGGCTTTGGTGATCATTAGTAGCGGCGCAAGTACACCCAGAACTCCACCGGCTACGAATCCGATGATTGGCGAGATTGGGTACAGGGCAAGCAGAACTGTCGGGAAGACCGCCAACGTTGGAAGGAAGCTGGGCAGGCTTGGAAGGACGCGCTCAAAATACTCGGAAATTTCGGCTTCTTCGGCCTCTGGTTTCACTTGTTCGTTCATGGTTTTAGATTACGCTCTAACAAATGAAAGAATTAACTGTGCTTCTTCGAGCCGAAGCTGGGTTCGAACCGACCTACTCGCACCCTGGTGATGCTGGCGCCGATCTTAGAAGCCGTGACGACAGTCTTTTGCTACCGGGTTCACGCGCAATAGTCGGCACGGGGGTTTCAATTGCCCTGCCAGACGGTTTTGTGGGTTTGGTGCACCCCCGCTCCGGTTTGGCAGCAAACTTTGGAATCACCGTGCTCAATGCACCGGGAACCATAGACGCGGGCTATCGTGGCGAAGTTCTCGTGACTCTTCTCAATACCTCAACCGAACCATTTCAGGTGAGTGTCGGCGATCGGATTGGCCAGTTGGTGATTCAGGAGGTTTTTCGAGCGAAGTTCATCCAAGTAGCGGAGCTGCCAGAATCTCATCGCGGCCCCGGTGGTCTCGGATCTACAGGTAGGAATTAGAATATTGTCAGATTATTCAAAATCTGGGCCCGTCGATAGAGACGTCAATGGTCCGCTTGATTCTCAAGAGGTTCGGGAGGTCAAACCTTTCGTAGATTTTGGTTCACTTCGCATTTTCGGGCAAGAGAGTCTGGCACTGCGTCTTGAAATCGAGGAGTCAACCCAGCGCGTGGTTGCTGTCACTCTTGAGCAAGCGGGATCAACCCTGCAACTTCAGGCCTTCGCCGCACCTAGAAACGATGGACTTTGGCATGAGATAAGAGCCGAACTGCTGGCTTCGATTGCTGAACAAGGCGGTTCGGCAACCGAGCAGATTGGCGTTTTTGGGCCAGAGTTGTTGGCAACAATGCCTAGCTCCGAGGGCGATAACCACTCGACCCGGGTATTGCGGTTTATAGGTGTTGATGGACCACGTTGGTTCTTGCGCGGCATCGTTGAAGGGCCGGCAATAACTGACCAACTTGCGGCTGTTGCCGTCGATGACCTTTTCCGTAGCATCGTCGTCGTTCGTGGCGACGAGCCGGTACCGCCTAGGGAGCTCCTAGAGCTTAGGATTCCCGAGGGTGTTATTGCCCCGCCGAGAGTGATTTGAGGAACCAGTGACCGAACAGGAACCTCAATCGAGAGGCTTGACCGATGGCCTGCTGAGTCGGCTTGGAATCGCTATCGATGCCGAGGGTGCGCCGCCGACAGTCAGCTCCATCCTGGCGCGTGTCGGGGGATGGGTTGGTCTTTTAGAATCAGCGCTACCGGCACTTTCATTCGTGCTTGTGCTCTCCATTTTCAACTCGACGATCGCGGCCGTCATAACCGCTGTCTTGATAGCGGTGGGTTTTATCGGGCGACAACTAGTCAGAGGCAAGCCACTTAGCCAGGCCATCGCCGGTTTGGTTGGAGTTGCCATAACTGCATTTTTGCCGCTGCGTGAAGGTGGGAAGCCGGCCGACTACTTCGTTCCCGGTTTTTTTACCAACGGAATTTACGCCGCGGTTTTGACCGGAATACTAGCCATCGGCTGGTTGGTATTTTTGATCCGATGGTTCGCTCTGCCAGCTGATCGAGCTCGGTTGAAGTTGCGGGCTCCGAGGTATCAAAGATTCACGATTGCGGCTTCGCTTTTTGTGGGTCTTTTCCTAGCCAGACTGGCCGTTCAGCTGCCCCTCTATTTCGCGGGACAGATCGAAGCCCTTGGCGTGACGCGCGTCGTTATGGGAGTGCCTCCCTACGCACTGTGCATCTGGCTAGCCTGGCTGCTGTTGCGTGTCGCTCCCACTAAGCCGCTCTAGTGGTAAATTCTTAGTAGTAATCATCTTGTTAGGAGTGGACTAATGTCCAAGGTAAATAGTTTCGGCGCATCGGCTAACCTCGAAGTGAACGGTGTAAACCACCGGATTTTTAGGTTGGACTCGGTCGACGCTACTACGCTGCCCT
>CAZLWT010000158.1:0-4030 GCA_964563325.1 uncultured Rhodoluna sp.
CCAATTTGATCGAGCATGTCGATGATTTGCTTGGACCACCGAATGAAGTCGCCCGGCAGCAAATCAGCCGCCGCCAGCACCGAGTTGAGGCTTGAGCCTGTGGCCCAACGATGGATAGAAAGCGCTAAACCAAAATCCAATGGATTGGTTGGGCGCAGTTTGTGGCTTCGCTGCAGCTCCTCCAGGGCATCCCAAATCTCGTGGGTTTGCTCCATGATGTCTAAGAAGTTGCCTCTTGGAAGCTTCACTTCGAAGGCGTCATCATCGCGCCGAGCCTCATAAACCAGCGAGGCTGCCATCGCGGCCAGTCCGGCGGCATCAAGTTGATTCCAAATGCCGGTTCGAATCGCCTCGGCAACCAGCAAGTCTCGGTCGCCGTATATGCGGGCCAGCATTTTTCCGCTCTCGGCCACCTCGAGTTCACCATCAATCATCTGAACGTAATCCAGATCAATCAGAAGGTCACAAATCTTATCGAAGGTGCGGGCAACCTGGTTGGTGCGACCCTCGATTTGTTCAATGATGGCATCGGTTTCACGACGCAGTTTGAACCAGCGCTCACCCCAGCGTGAATGAGCTTCTCGGTCTGAGCAGGTGTGGCAGGGGTGTTGCTTCAGTTGCCGTTTTAGGTCGGTGAGACGCTGCTCTTGGGCGTGCCGGCCCTTGCTCTGGCGAATGTCCTTACCGCGCTGCTCGCGCACTCGACCAGAGGCTAAAATCCGCTCCAAGTCGCTTATCTCGCGACGCATTGCCGCGTAATCGGCAAAGCTACCCAGATGACATTCCATGGATTTGGCGTATCCATCGAGAGAAATTTGTTTCTCTCTGATGCCACGAGCTAGCCCAACCACCGAGCGGTCCGCTTGGAACTGAGCGAACGAGGTCTCGAGTACCTCTCTTGCACGGTTGCGACCAAATGCTTCGATTAGGTTCACCGACATGTTGTAGGTGGGTCTAAACGGGCTGATGAGCGGGTAGGTGCGCTTGCTGGCCAATCCGGCGACGTTAGTTGGGTCGAGGTTGCCCGACCACTGAATAACCGAGTGCCCCTCGGTATCGATTCCTCGGCGACCGGCGCGGCCCGTCAGCTGGGTGTACTCCCCCGGAGTGATTTGCACCCGTCCCTCGCCATTGTATTTATCAAGGCGATCCAAAACTACGGTTCGTGCCGGCATGTTAATGCCGAGTGCAAGTGTTTCAGTGGCGAACACCACCCTGACGAGCTTTTTCAGGAAAAGCTCTTCCACTACCTCTTTGAATGCCGGAAGCATGCCCGCGTGATGGGCTGCCACTCCTCGCTCGAGGCCGCTGAGCCAGTCGAAGTAGCCAAGCGTGGCCAAATCTTCATCGGCGATGCTGTAGACCTTGGCTTCAACGATGCGCCGGATTTCTTGGCGCTCCTCGGTGGTGGTGAGCCGAATGCCCGATGATTGGCAGGCCCGCACGGCGGAGTCGCAACCTGCTCTAGAGAAGATGAAGAAAATCGCAGGAAGCAGGTCGGCTTCATCCAAGATGTCAACGATTTCCGGCTTCGAAATTTTAGGTACTCGGGCCTGATGCTTCTCGAAGTTTCCACCGTAGTTTCGGTTTCCGCGCTGTGGCTTTTGAATCGGTTGGCGCATTTTGGTCGCATGCCGCTGCACCAAATCGGGGTTCACCCTCAGCGTCTTTTGATCCTCGGCAAAGAGCTCAATCATTTCGTCGCCAAACAAAACGTGTTGATTGAGCGGAACCGGCCGAACCTCGGAGACGATTATCTCGGTGTCGCCGCGAACCTCGTCCAGCCAGGCACCAAACTCTTCGGCATTCGAAACCGTTGCGCTCAGCGAAACCACCTTGACGTCCTTGGGCAGGTGAAGAATCACTTCCTCCCAAACAGCTCCTCTGAAGCGATCCGCCAGATAATGCACCTCATCCATCACCACGAAACCAAGCGTGATCAAAGAATCCGAGTTGGCGTAAATCATATTGCGCAGCACCTCGGTGGTCATGACCACGATTTGCGCATCCGAGTTGGTGTTTGAGTCGCCAGTGAGCAGACCGACTCGTTCGCTTCCGTAACGGGCGGCCAACTCGGCGTATTTTTGATTGCTGAGTGCTTTTATCGGAGTTGTATAAAAAACTTTTAAGTTCTTCTCGAGGGCCAGATGAATCGCAAACTCGCCGACGATCGTCTTGCCGGCACCGGTGGGGGCTGCAACCAAAACACCTTTCCCCTTGGCTAGCGCAAGACAGGATTTCTCTTGAAATTCGTCTAACCCGAAATCGATCAACTCAAGAAAGCTAGTCAACGAGGGGTTCGGCACTCGCTTTTTGGCTAGCGAATATCGCTCGGCTGGGCTTAGGTTTTCTCGCTCGCTCATTGGTCACTCGACAATCTGGTCTTGCGTAGGGTTCGCTCTCGCAACTTTGCGACTGCCCCGGCCAAAAAGTAAAGCGCCAGAAGCGGGATCATGAGCAAAAACATCGAGGTTGGGTCGACGGTTGGTGTTGCCAGGGCGGCAATCACCGAGGATAAAACGATTGCCCAGCGCCATGAACCGAAGATGTTCCTGGCTTCGATTATGCCCATGAAGTTCAACAGCACGAGTATTACCGGAATCAAGAATGCCGCGCCAAAAACCAAAAGGATTCTCAGGGCAAAAAGCACGTATTCGTTGGCGTTAATCAGGTTCGCGCTTCCAGTGGGCGTTAGGCTCAGCAGGGTTCTTACGAAGGCTGGAAAGGAAATCCAGGCCAGCCAGCAGCCGGTAAAAAATAGCGGAATGGCCGAGACCAGAAACCCAACGGTGTAGCGACGCTCGCGCTGTTTCAGGGCGGGTGTAATGAATCTCCAGAGGTGGAAGAGCCAAAAGGGGCTGCTGACCAAGACTCCAAGAAAAATGGACACTTGAATGCGAAGGTCGAATGCCCCGCCCACGGTTGAAAAATTGATGGTGGCGTTAAGTCCACGCTCTTTTGACACGGCGATGATAGGGGCTTGGAGGGTTTCAAAAACCGGATCGAAAAAAAACCATCCGCCTATGGTTCCGGCAGAGATGAACAGGGCCGACCAAACTAGACGATTGCGAAGTTCTTTAAGGTGACCCCCAAAGTTCATTCGCCTATCGGGGTTTTTTACTCTAGCCACTACTTTTCGGTTGGCTTGTCGCCTTCGGCTTCCGGCTGGCTAACAACCGAGGCTTCTTCTTTAGTCGACTTAACTTCTTTTTTGAAAATCTTCATTGATTCGGCAACGCTCTTGGTGATGTCAGGCAACTTACGCGCACCAAATACAAGCACGATTATGACCAAGATGACCAGTAGTTCTGGCAAACCGATGGATTTAGGCATTTGAGCTGCTTTCTTAATCTCTGTTTCGTTTTAATCTATTTATAAGCATATGCTCTTTGGCGTCATGTTTCTTCTGCTTACGGCGCAATATTGACAATCGGATTTTCATCTGATCGACCGGGTCACTCAGCACGGCGCTCTCCGTGGCTTCAACCGTGCGGTGGTCTTCAGTTGCTTGCTGCAGTGTCTGAAGTTGAGACAGCAGTGGCTGTGCCACTTTCTGCAGTGCGATTCCTTTTTTATACAGGGAGAAAAATACCTGTGCGAAGCCGGCCAGCGTCAGGACAATGATGACGAACCAAATTAGGAACCAGGTCCAAAAACCCAATGTCAATCATCCTCTCGATTTAGATCGCTTAGCGCAGTTTCACCCAAGGCCAACAGGGCATAATCCCTAACCAAATCCCTAGCCGCCTGCGGAGCGAGGACCTTGGCTGAGCCACCATATGACGCTATCAGACGTCCCAAATTCGGCAAGTGGCCAATTTTGATTATGCCTACCTTGGTTCCGTCGGCTCTAACCTCAATGACTTCCGCGTTGAACTGTGAAATCAAACGATGCGCCTCGGGGGCAACCTCAACCGTCACTTCGGTGTCGGTCTGATCCGCGATGTAGTTCGCGTCGATCACCTCGGCGGCTTGGGCCGCCTGAGATATAGGTTTGTCTAAGACCTTGGCCCCGCGCATGCGATCAACT
>CAZLWT010000159.1:0-4028 GCA_964563325.1 uncultured Rhodoluna sp.
CAGGTTGCCGGCAAAAACCAGAGTAACCAGCAGCAGCATCGCGCGCACCAGCATATACCCAAAGCGATTGGTGCCACGTTCGAAAGCGGTCAGCACATCCTTGCCGGCCAGGGATTTTTCTAGGGCACCAAACTTGGTGTTAGCCCCAAGAGCGATGACGGTGGCCTTAGCCGAACCACTCACCACGTGACTGCCGAACCAGAGCTCAAAGTCGGTGTCGAGGGATTTTTCGCGCGCAAAGCTCTCGCCGGTCAATGCCGACTCGTCTAGTTGCAGCGCATTGGATTCCACGAGTTTCAAGTCCCCCGGCACCAGATCGCCGGCATTCAGCACAATCAAGTCGCCAAGCCGCAGCTCTTCGGCTGGCAGGCTAACTTCAACCCCGTTTCGAATCACCTCAGATTTGAGTTGCACTCGCTTGAGTAGGGTTTCCATCACCTTCCCGGCTCGACGCTCCTGAAAGAAGCCGAGCAGGCCGGTTGGGATTATCACGGCAAGAATCATCAGGCCGTCGATGACGTCGCCGGCAATCATCGAAACCACCGTGGCTAGCAGCAAAATCAAGACAATCGGGCTCGAAAACTGTTTATACAACAGCCTCCAAGTTGCCTTTTGCATTACCCCGCCTAAAAACCAATCAGGTTGGGTTCTGGAACCAAGTTGATTCCGAACCGATTCATTACTTGAGACTGCACCAAACTGGCCAGTTGCACAACCTCTTGCGCGCTAGCCCCGCCGCGGTTAACGATTGCCAAGGAGTGCTTCGAGCTGATTGCCGCCTTGGAACCCGCAATCGAATACCCCTTGCTGAATCCAGAGTTTTCGATCAACCAGGCGGCACTCAACTTCACGGTTAGCCCGTCATCCGCCGCGGTTTCCCAGCGTGGCGCCTCGGCCGGCATGGTGCGCGCAAAACGGTGACTGACTATCGGATTGGTGAAGAAGCTTCCGCAGCTCCAAGAGTTCTGGTCATGCGGGTCATAAATCATGCCTTTGGCAGCGCGCAAACCAAGCACGACATCGCGAATCTCAGCCAGTGGCGCTTGCCCGGCCAACTGCAAACCAAGTGCCTGGGCAACCTGAGTTGATTCGGTTGGTTTGCTGAGCCCGCCGTGATTTTCAAGTTCAAACTCAACCCAGGTGATGACCCCTTGTCGCCCACGCTTGATTGCGCTGTCCCGGTATCCAAAGTCAAGATCTGAATTTTCTAGGATGTGCAACTCGCGCGTCTGGTAATCAAGAAACTCAACCCGCGCGATGGTCTCGGCCACTTCTTGACCGTAGGCGCCGATGTTTTGCACCGGGGCCGCCCCGACGCTTCCCGGTATGCCACTCATTGCCTCGAGCCCGGCTAGACCAGCCTCAACGGTTTTGGCGACCAAGCCATCCCAGCTTTCGCCGGCCTGGACTCGCCATATTTGCCTAGCTGGCCAAATTTGCTTTTCAGCGACAGTATCGGTTTCGATTCCAAGGCTGCGCACCCGAATAACGTGTAGTTCCTCGAGGTCATCGGCGGCAACGATATTGCTTCCGCCTCCCAGCAACAGCCAGTCTTCCCCCGACTTCCAAGTTTGCAAACTCAGGTCGATGAGTTCTTCGCGCGAGTTCGCCTCATGCATTTCGGCCGGGACTCCCCCAACCCCCATTGTGGTTAGTTCGGCGAGCGCCAACTTGGCAGATTCCGACATGGCTTAGAGGCGCACCCAAACCTGTGCTTTACCCAATACCGCGGCATCTGCGAAGGTTGCGGCCAGATCCACTCGCACCCGATTGTTTTCGGCATCGATTTGGGCGATCTTGCCGGCAACTACTACCACCGAACCGTCACGGCCATCTACCAGCACCGGCTTGGTGAAACGCACGCCGTAATCGACCACTCGGCCAGAGTCGCCAACCCAGTCAACCACCAATTGGACGGCCACGCCCATGGTCAACATGCCGTGAGCCAGCACGCCTGGTAAGCCAACCGACTGGGCAACATCATCGCGATAGTGAATCGGGTTGAAATCACCTGAGGCGCCGGCATACCGCACGAGGCTGTCTCGGGTTAGCAGATATTCGGCAGAACCAATGCTCTGGCCTAGTTCAAGTTCGATAAGTTTTGGAACCGGGTGCATTGTCATCAGGCATCGCCTCTAACTACGAGCGTCGAAATGGCGGTGCAAACCAGTTCGTCTTTGGAATCGCTGATTTCGGTTGTGAAGGTCACCATGGAGTGGGCGCCGAGCGATTTAACGCTGGTCACCTCGAGAACTCCGTGCAGTTCATCACCGGCAACGATTGGGCGGGTCTGGATAAATCTTTGGTCGCCGTGAACCACTCGGCTGAAGTCGATGTCGGCTTCGGGGTCGCTCAGCGGGGCGCTGAGACCCTTCTCTTGAATAAGCACCGCGAAGGTTGGCGGCGCCACCAAATCGGTGTACCCGGCTGCCTGGGCCGCAAATACGTCTAGGTTCACCGGATTGGTGGATTGCACCGCTCTTGCGAACTCGCGAATCTTTTCTCGACCAACTAGGTACGGGGTCGTTGCCGGATACTTCTTGCCCTGAATGTTTGGATTCACCACCCCTATAGTTTGGCTGATTTCTCAACAGATTGCAGGCGAATCGAAAAAACCATGCCGCCTGAATCCTAGTTTCAGTACTTGAAAGCGAGGTTCACATTCCCTATGAAAAAAACTCTCTCGGCATCATTGCTGACCGTTGCGCTGCTAGGCGCTTGCTTCACCCTGGCCGCTAGTTCACCAGCCACCGGTTCGCCCGGCGGCGTAAAGGTTGCCTCAACCACCGCCCAATCCAAGTTAGCCAGGGGCGATCGTGCAGTTTGTGGCCCGGCCACAGCGAAGCGAGCCACCTGCCTGGCCATTCGACATGCCACATCAACACCCACAAGTGGCCTAGTTAGACCCTTGGTCGGCGTCTCCTACGGCGCCAATCAGTTGCGCAAGGCCTACTCGATTCGCGCTCTCGGCAGCCGCAGTCGAGTCATCGCCATCATCGACGCATATCACAGCGGCACCGCCTTTGACGATTTGACCATGTACCGCGAAATGTTCAATCTAGGGCCGATGGATAACTGCGGGCAGCCGAACACTCGGCCGACCTCGGTGCCGGCGGGCAAGAACCCTTGCTTCTTGCAACTAACCCAGAGCGGTGAGGTGGCAACCGCTTCGACCACCGAGGCCTCGGGATGGGCGCAAGAAACCGCTCTCGATATTGAAATGGCCGCGGCTTTCTGCCCCAAGTGCAGCATCTTGCTGGTTGAGGCCAAGCTGGCAAGTTTCAAGAGCCTCGAGGCGGCGGTGGCCACCGCCAGCAGGTTCAAGGGTGTCAAGGCGATCAGCAATAGTTACGGAGGCAGCGATGCCAACGAGCAGGATTACCCCGCTTACGCAGCGGCGAGCGAGCTGGGCATCGCCGTCACCGCGTCTAGCGGCGATAGTGGCTACGGGGTTTCTTCACCCGCCTCATTCTCAACCGTGGTTGCCGTCGGTGGCACTTCGCTCTATCTTGATGCTCGCGGTTCCTACTCAAGGGAAGCGGCCTGGGCAAGCGGTGGCAGCGGTTGCTCGACCCTAAATCCTGCCGCCAACTGGCAAGACAGCGCGCTGACCGACTGCCTAGGTAAATCTGCGGCCGACGTTGCCGCGGTTGCCGACCCGGCCACCGGGGTGACAGTTGCCTATGACTCAAACTGGATGGTGTTCGGCGGAACCAGCGTCTCATCGCCGATCATTGCCGCCCTTTACGCCTTGAAGGCTGATTTCGGCGACTCAGCTGGTGATTTCACGGCATCTCAGGCTGACCAACTGCACGATGTATCCAGGGGATCAAACGGAAGCTGCCAAAGAAAGATTTGGTGCAACGCCGGTCTCGGGTGGGATGGCCCCACCGGATTCGGCTCGCCCAACGGCGGCGGTGCTTTTTAGCCATTCAGCGGCTAACGATCCTAATTACCAAAAAAGTAAAGGCCCAGACAAATCTGGGCCTTTACTTTTTCGCTTTTAAACTTTGATTCTCGAGTAGCGG
>CAZLWT010000160.1:0-4020 GCA_964563325.1 uncultured Rhodoluna sp.
GCTGGCGGTCTTGACGCCGGTGGTGACTGTCTTTTCGGCGGTCTTCACGGTCTTTGTGACCGCCTTTTCAGCAGTCTTGACTGAGGTGGCAACCTTCTTCTCGGCGGCCTCAACACCAGACGCAACCTTCTTTTCGGCGCTCTGAAGGCCCTTGACTACTGCCTTCTTCGCCTCGACAACCTTGGCATCTGCAACCTTCTTGGCTTTGGCAACGGTTTCCTTGCCGGCCTCAACAGTGTCTTCAACGATTTCCTGAACTGCGTCGGCAGCCTTTGGTGCGTTGCGCTTGAAGCTCTTGGCTACCTTGTCAAAAAAACCCATGTTTTTTACTCCTGATGTATTAATAATTGTTCGTGGATTGTCTGCAGTCTAGCCCAAAGCGCGGCGGCGTTGCAGAATCTCATCTAGTTTTTGAGAATCGAGAAACTCACTCTTCGACTGTTCCTTGGGCTCGAGGTTCACAACCTCGGCCATCGCAGAAACCTGAAGTTCGCCCACTCGCAACTGACTTACCGGCGCTGGCAAAACGTTTGGAGTCCAAGCCCGAGGGTCTGCGCTCTGCGCCAACTGCAAGGCTTGATCTTGGGTGCCCCAAGCAACCAAAGAACTGGCGATGGATGTTCTTGCTCGAGCCGCAACCTTAGACAGCTTGATGCGTTCGCGGCTGGCCGCTCGCACCACTTGTCTTGACAGGGCAAACACGCCTAGCCCAGCGGCAGCTCCAAAAAGAGTAAAGGGGTTGATGAAAGCCAACCCGACAGAAACCAGTGCCGTCAGAAAACCCAGGATTGAGAGGGACAGAAAAAACTGAATCCGAGTGGTCAGCATGTGAACTTTTTCTGCAACCGAGAGCATGCTGTTTGACCTTGGCTGTCTGAGTTCACGCACCACGGTTGCTTGCTCTCGACGATTGCTGCGGTTAAAAGTTTTGTCTTGGCTGCGATGAAACCAAGAAGGAATGAAGAACACAATCCACAGCACGGCAACCGCCGCTAGCGTGATGCCGCCAAGCCAAGAAAAGTCCATAGGTTAACGATATGAGGTGTTTGGCCTTGAAAGGTTCATTTCGGGCTGCGTGTTTGTTTTTTATTCACCCGCGACTAGTCAAGCCAAGGGTATTTGAGTTCGGGAACCTGGCGTCGCAACCAGCGATTGAGCACTCCATCTGGCACTTCTTCATGGGTGAGAGCAAAAACGTAGTGGTCTCTCCAAGCTCCGTTGATGTGAATGTAGCCCTGCTTTAAACCCTCGTAGCGAAAACCGAGTTTCTCAACCACTCGAAGACTGGGTTTGTTTTCGGGTCGAATATCGATTTCGATTCTGTGCATGCCAACGACGTTGAAAAGATAATCACTTGCCAGAGCAACCGCCGTTGGAACTATCCCGCGGCCGGCGACCTCAGGCACCACCCAATAACCAAGCACCGCAGAACTCACCGAACCATAGAGCATGTTGGCAACGTTTAGCTGGCCGACGACCTCGCCAGACACCTCAATGACAAAAGGCAGGCCGCTTTGCTCGTCCATTTGACGAAGCAGGGCCCTTGATTGCGCTCTGATGTCAAATGAGTTAGGGCGGTTGGGGCTGGTGGCCTCCCATGGTCGCAACCATTCGCGATTGCCAAGTATGGCGCGCTCAAGTGCTTTGCTGTCGCGCATGCGCAGCAGACGCAGTTTTACATCGTCATGGGTTAGGGCAAAAGGCATGGGCACGATGGCAAGATTAGTCGCATGAATGAAATCTCGCTTGCAAATCGCAAAGCAAAACTGCGAGCAGAACTTAAGTTGAAGCGAGAGACCCTTTACTCCAACGCCACCACCGAAGACCTGCAAGCGATGGCCGAGGGTTTTTGCAAGCAGCTGGCAAACTTTTGCGAGGGGCGAGACATTAGAACTGTCGCGGCTTACCTGCCTTATGGAACCGAGCCCGAGATTCGGCCTTTTCTCGAAAGGCTGACCCGAAGTGCGATATCGATCTTGCTTCCAGTTGCAAAACCAGACCGTGAACTTCACTGGGTGAAATGGGATGGCTCGTCAACCAGCATCGGAATCCACGGATTTGCCGAGCCGGTCGGGCAGGTCGCCGAGCTGGCTGAGGCCGATTTAATTATTCTGCCGGCCTCTGCGGTTGACCTGAAAGGCAACCGGCTAGGAAAGGGGCTCGGCTACTATGACCGGGCCCTGGCTAAGTTGGAAACCCAAAACCAGAAGGTTGCCAAAAAGCCGACAGCCACCGTGGCCGTGGTGTTTGACCACGAGGTGCTGCCCGAGCTTCCAAGCGAACCCCACGACAGAACGGTGAACGCTGTCATCACCGCCACCCAAACCATAACGTTTGATGAGGGCTTAAACTAGCAACATGCCAATCTACTCATACAAGTGCAAAAAGTGCGCACACGCCTTCGACATTAACCAGGCGTTGAGTGAAGATGCGCTGACGGTCTGCCCCGAATGCAAAGGCAACCTAATCAAGGTTTTTGGCTTGGGCGATGTGACCTTCAAGGGCAGCGGTTTTTATAAGACCGATAACGCCTCGAGCTCACCAAAGAAGTCCTCGGGCTCCGAGTCCTAACTAGCCCCAATGCGGCGGTTTGTCTTGGCGCAGTCGATCGTCGTTCGAATCCGATCGCTCACCCCAAGCCAAATCCGTGTCTTCAAAGGCGCGGTCGGATTCACCAAATAGCAACTGGGGGCGCTTGGCCACCTGCACACCAATCGATTGAGCAATTTTTTGAGCCAGAGCCTGTGGGTCAGCGAAAAGCTCAAAGCTGTGCACCCTGATATATTTCCAACCCATTGCGCCCAAAAGATAGGGTCGCAAGCGCAGCCGCTCACGCAAACTGCTGCCCGGAAGCGACCAGTCTGGCTCGATTACGGCTGCCGACTTGGCAAAACTTATGGCCAGTGGCAAACGATCGCCGAACTGAGCATCGACCCTGACCCCCAACTTGCGAAGCCGAAGGGAAAGATCGCGCAGCATCGGGTCGTTTTCAATAACTTCGGTTGAGACAACCTGGGCCGCCCTGGAATCCAGCAAATCTTTGAGATATGCCGAGCCGCCGGTGAGTGGCTCATCTGAAATCGCGGTCGAGTCGAAACAACTAACCACCGTGATGCTGTGACGAGCACTGACCAGCAGGTTTGCAAGCGCGCGCCGCCCATCCGGCTCACTCAGCTGACCGAAATTCGTCAACCGGCCGCCCTGCTGGGTTCTGCCGAAACCAATCGAAAAAATCACTCGGTCGGCGGTTCGATGAGCCAACTCTGAAAGCGGTGTGATTTCAAAACGCTCATGCCCGTGAACTTCAAAGAACTGACGCAGATTTGGGTTATTTTTCAAGCCAACGTGAACGGCGCTGCGCAAGCGGTCAGCATGCATGGCCGATGCGGAAGACACTAGAAGTGATTCCTCGGGGTGCCAGAGAGCGTGGTTAAAGATGAGGTCAACCGTTTTTCTGACCTCGGCATCAAGGCTTTCGTTGGCACCCTCAACCGGATTATTGGCTCGATTTCCCTCGGTGACAAACTCAACGTGGAAATTGCTGTTGCCCAAGAATTGCTCGGCGGTTGGCTCGAAAATGATGCGATCCTGGTAAAACTCGCGATTTATGAGTGAACCGAGAATCTGCCCACTGGTTCGATAACTGCGACGCAAAACCTCGCAGTCGAAGTGTTCGCGCACATCCTGATAAATCGAGTTCACAGTGAAGCCACGACCCAGTTGCTTCGGTCGACATTCCACTTCAAAACCAACCGGATTGGCTATTGCCTCGTCGCCGAACACAATGACCTGCTTCGATCGGCGCAGGGCCGAAAAGTTCTCGGCGGTTGTGGTTCCAGCGGCATCCAGCACCAAGACCGTGTCAAAGGAGTGATCGCTCGGAACCTTGGTGGCGACTTCAAAAGGCGACATCATCAAAACCGGTGCGATTACCGCGAACACATTTGGAGCAACTTTGGCAGCCGAAATAAAATCCGCGGCTCCCGTTTTAAGAAGACTGCGAAAAGCCGAGGTTTCAGC
>CAZLWT010000161.1:0-3966 GCA_964563325.1 uncultured Rhodoluna sp.
CGAAGACCGGCGCGGATTTACCAAGCCCACTGGCGGCCGGTGCAAAGCAGGCCACCAGCGCAGGTGCTTCGGTGTCGGCAAAAAGCGCCTGCTCAATCACCGATGCCAAAACCAACCGGTCGAATGGGTAGTCGCTAAGCAGGAAGGTTTCTGGAATGATTGCCACCACGAAGTCGGCGCTTTCAAGGCAGCGGTCTAGAGCGACCTTGTATAAGTTGTCTCGGCCGCCCGCAAAATATTGAAGGGTCAGGCTTTGAACACCCTTGCGTTTGGCGGAATGATTCGCCAAATAAGGCGGGTTAGTGACGATCACCGAGCGTTTGGCATTGGCAATGGCAAGCAGACTGTCATTGTTTGGCCAACGTTCACCGTGAATGTCGAAACCCTCGATTTCAACGCCAAACTCGGTTTCAAGCAGTTGCAGAAGGTGGCCGTCGCCCGCGAATGGGTCGAGGGCAGAGCCGACCGATGCAAAAGCCTCGGTTAGAAAGGCGCGCACCGATTGGGTTAGCCAAGAACTGTCGGTTGTGAAGAAGGAACCGCGTGAAACCTTGCCAACGTCAACCTGCACGGTTTGCGACTTGGCCTTGGATACCAACATCTGACCGAGTTGCCGCTCGTCGATGTTCGCCATGAGAATAGTCTGCCACGCGCAATCCAACTGGAATGCGAGAATAGAGGCATGACTACACATACAGCCGTTGCAACTTTGCACACCAACCACGGTGCCATCAATATTAACCTCTTTGGCAACCACGCCCCTAAGACCGTTGAGAACTTCATCGGCCTAGCAACCGGAACCATCGAGTGGCGCGACCCTCGCACCGGTGCCGCCATGACCGACACCCCGCTTTACAACGGAGTCGTTTTTCACCGAATCATCACCAACTTCATGATTCAGGGTGGCGACCCAACCGGCACCGGAATGGGTGGCCCTGGCTACCAGTTCGGCGACGAAATCAATGCCGAGCTCAACTTCAACGAGCCTTACATGTTGGCCATGGCCAATGCTGGACCAGGCACCAATGGTTCACAGTTCTTCATCACAACCGCCCCAACCACCTGGTTGTTCGGCAAGCACACCGTTTTCGGTGAGGTCGCAGATGAGGCTTCCAAGGCAGTCGTTGACAAGATCGAAGGCGTCGAAACCGGCGCAAACGACAAGCCTGTCGAACCGGTTGTTATCGAATCAATCTCAATCGAAACCGTCTAACTAAAACCATGGTTTGTTACCGGCACCCAGATCGCGAAGCCTATGTTCGTTGCCAACGCTGCGATCGTTTCATTTGCCCCGAGTGCCAAACCGAAGCCCCAGTTGGCTTCGTTTGCCCAGAACACGCCGGGGGCGCGCGACCAGCAAGACTGCTGCGTCGCGCGTCTTCGCAAACTCCCCTGGTCACCTATGCGCTAATAATTTCCTGCGTCTTGGTCTGGGGTCTGCAAGTCATTCCGGGTTCGGTGGTTAGCAACCTTTTGGCCTACGTGCCTTACTCCACCGTCGTGCAGCCTTGGCGCATGATCACCACCGGCTTCGTTCACGACTGGACCTCGCCGCTGCACCTGCTGTTCAACATGTACTCGCTGTACATTTTTGGTCGCGGAATCGAGCCATTGATTGGCCGTGTCAGATATGCCGCGCTTTACTTTTTAGCACTCTTCGGTGGATCGGTTGGCGTGCTTTGGCTGACTCCATTGGACACCTGGGTGGTCGGCGCCTCGGGCGCCATCTTCGGTCTGATGGCCGCTTACTTTGTGATTGCCAGAACCCTGGGTGGCAACACCAATCAGCTCGTTGGCGTTATTGCCATCAACCTTTTCTTGGGATTCATGGTTCCAAACGTTGCCTGGCAGGCACACCTCGGTGGCCTATTGGTTGGCGGTTTGGTGGCCTATATTTACACTCGCACCAGAAGCGTCAGGTCGCAAAAAACCCAGGCGCTGCTATTGGTTGCCGTGGCGGTTGGCTTGGTGGTGCTAACCGTTATCGGGGCGACCGTAAAAATGGTGCCCGGAATATAACTACTTCCAGCGAGTGGCCATTACGAAACCGACCATGGCGATTCCGAAACCAACCAGAATGTTCCAGTTTTTGATGTCGACCGCAGGGAAGGCCGCACCAAGAGGCAACTGCGCGCTGCTGATGTAGAAGGTCAAGATCCAGGCTAGGCCAAGCAGCATGAAACCAAACATGACCGGCTTGAACCACACCGGGTTCGGAAGGTCTTCGCGGTTGACCTGCTGCTTTTGAGCGTCGCTCGACTTGCGGGACTTGACTGATTTACGGCTGCTTGATGTAGGCATGACGCAATTCTATAACTAGGCTTAAAGTCTGATGACCAAGATTCTAGTTTTAGACAATTACGACAGTTTCGTTTACACCCTAAATGGGTACCTACAGCAACTGGGTGCCGAGACCGAGGTGCTAAGAAACGACGCCGTGACCGAGGCCGAAATGCCCGCCCTGCTTGCCAAATACGATGCCGTGCTGATTTCGCCCGGGCCCGGAACTCCGGCCGATGCGGGGTTATCCATCGCCATCGTCAAGGAAGCTTTGAAAACCGGGCAGTCCATTTTTGGGGTGTGCCTAGGACACCAAGCCATCGCCGAGGCCATGGGTGCAACCGTCACCAGCGCCGAAGAGCTGATGCATGGCAAAACTAGCCAGGTCAGCCACGACAACAGTTTGATCTATCAGAACGTGGCCAACCCGTTCACCGCCACCAGATACCACTCGCTGGCCGTGGTTGATTCAACGGTTCCGGCCGATTTGATTGTTACCAGCCGAACCGTGCCGGCAAAAAACGCCGATGGATCAATGGCCAAGGGCGGGGTCATCATGGGGTTGCGACACGTTAGCAAGCCAATTTACGGCGTGCAGTTTCACCCGGAATCGGTGCTGACCCAAGACGGCTACCAAATGTTAGGCAACTGGCTGGAAAGCGTTGGTCTAACCGGGGCGGCCGAGAAAGCCAAGGGCTTGTCTCCCATGGTTCGCTTCTAAAATTTAGGGCAAACACTCCACGTAAAGCACGATTGCCGAACGTTGTTTGGTTAGCCCAGGGGCGATCGACTGACTCTGAACCACCGTGCCAAGCGTGGTGCTGCAAACGTCGATGGTGTCAACCGTTACCGTCAGGCCAACGTCAACCGCCGTCAGCTTATTTTTCGCCTCAGAAATATCGAGGTTCGTGACATCTGGAACCATGACCTTGCCGTTTGAACTAATCAGGTTCACAACGCTGCCTTCGGCAATCATTACGTTGACCATTGGGTCGGTAGAAATGATGGTGCCGGCTTTTAGGCTTGCGCTGTTGGCGGGTGTGATGGTTCCCAGGGTCAGCTTGGCTAGCTGCAGAGCGGCCGTGGCTTCCTCTTCAGACATGCCAACCAGGTTTGGCATTTTTACCATCGTTTTGCCAGAGGAAACATAAACGGTGATGGATGTGTTGTCTGAAACTCGTGTGCCGGCAACCGGGTCGGTGCGAATGATGGTTTCGGCGGCAACGGTGTCGTTGGTCTCGTAAACCTTAATGACCAATAGCTTTTGGGCAATCAGGGCGTCGTAGCCAGTTTGGTATGGCTGGTTCGCAACATCTGCCACGGCAACCCCCGAGGCGGTGGGTTCGATGTGAATGTTTATTGGCCCGAGGGTGAACAACCAAACGATCAATCCGAAAACCACGACGATAAGGCCAGAGCCGGCACCCCAAAGCAGACCGGTCTGGCGGTTGGTCAGTTGCGGCGCACGCTTGGCCCGTTCGGTGTCGGTCGTGGCGCGGCCAAGATCAACCCCGAGCGAAGCGAATGGGTTGCTTTGCGTGTTCAAAAGTTCGGTGTCGGCGGCCGAGCGTCTTGGCTCGTGGCTGCCCAGCCCAACGTGCTCGATCCTTGGCTCGGCTGGGGCCGGGGTGAGTGAGGCATCAATCGGCAAAATCGGGTCGGCCACCACAACCTCGGGCTCGTGGC
>CAZLWT010000162.1:0-3954 GCA_964563325.1 uncultured Rhodoluna sp.
GCCTCTGACAGGATGCCCTTATTGGGGATAGCTACTTTAAGCACAGTTTTCTTTCGGTCCGGTTGCTTCTAATGACGATCTAAAGAGATTTGTTCAAATCTTCAAGTGTGATTCCCAGTGCAATCATCATGACCTGCACATGGTAGAGCAACTGCGAAATTTCTTCTGCGGCTCTGTCGGTGCCTTCGTGTTCTGCGGCCATCCAAACTTCGGCGGCTTCCTCGACTATCTTCTTGCCGATGCCGTGAACTCCAGAATCCAACCACTTGACAGTCTCTGAACCGGCAGGGCGCTCTGTGGCCTTCAAGCTCAACTCTTCAAACAGTTCTTCAAATGATTTCATAACAACTAGGTTACCGTCTGATTACAAAGGACACGGGTTAGTGGTGGTGGCTAAAACCCGAATCTGCCAGGGCGCGAAGCTTGTTTATTTGAACGGCTCGATCCTCGGCCTTGAAGACAGCACTTCCAGCTACGAAGGTGTCCGCCCCGGCTTCTGCAACACGCTCGATATTTGATTCATCGATGCCCCCATCAACCTGCAGCCAAATATCTAGGCGCTCCTGGTCAATCTTGCGGCGCGCCGTTTTGACTTTTTCAAGGGTGTGCTCAATCAAGGCCTGCCCGCCGAAACCCGGCTCAACGGTCATGATCAGAATCTGGTCAAACTCTGGAAGCAAGTCGAGATACTGGTCCAAGGCCGTTCCGGGCTTGAGGGCCAAACCCGCTCGGGCCCCAATCGACCTAAGGGTTCGCGCTAGAGACACCACATCCTGTGCGGCTTCGGCATGGAAGGTGACCGAATACGCCCCGATTTCGGCGTAGCCGGGTGCCCAACGATCCACCGAATCAATCATGAGATGGATGTCGAGTGGCTTCGGTGTTATCTGCTGCATTCGCGAAACCATTGGCAGACCGAAGGTTAGGTTCGGCACGAAGTGGTTATCCATGACGTCGATGTGTATCAAGTCAGCGGTTTCTAAGGTCCGAAACTCAGCCTCGAAGTTTACGAAGTCGGCACTGAGGATGCTTGGATTTATTCGGGTCGCCATGGCTATTAGCCTAACGATTTGCGCATGAGAGCGATGAACATTGCATCGGTTCCATTCACGTGCGGCCAGAGTTGCACCGTCTTTCGGCTGCGATTCAAAGCCAATCGTGGGTTGATCTTGGCCAGTGTTGCGGTGGCGTCAAGAAGTTCGAGGGCGCTTCCGAAAGACTTCTCCGCCCAATCGATGATGGCGGTTGTCTCGGCCGGATGCGGCGAACAGGTCACATAGGCCAAAATTCCTCCCGGTTTCAACCCCAACCAAGCGCTTTCGAAGAGTTCCTGCTGCACCTTGGCAAGTTCGGCCACGTCGCTGGGATGCTTGCGCCAACGCGATTCGGGTCTGCGTCTCAGCGCGCCAAGACCGGTGCACGGTGCGTCGAGAAGAATTCGATCAAAGCTCTCGGGTGCATCCTCGCCCAGTTGCCTTCCGTCTCCGACTCTGACGTAAACATTGGGGTTCACCTGACTCAATGCCTGTTCAACGAGTTTGGCCCGATGCGGCAGCAACTCATTGCAAAAAAGCTTTGATTCGTGTTGCTGGGCTACCGCTGCCAGCAGGGCAGCTTTGCCACCGGGGCCCGCGCACAGATCAAGCCATTCCTCGCCAGCCCTAACCTCGGCAACCTCAATGAGAGCCAGGCCAGCCAATTGCGAACCCTGGTCTTGCACTCTGGCCTTTCCCGATCGAATCAGAGAATACTCATGCGGGTCACCGGATGGGATTTCGGCGCCGATTGGGCTGGCGGACCCCAACAGCATTCCAGAATCGATCAGGTCCTCCTGTGTCGCCAGACCGGGAAGCGCAATCACCGACACCATGGCGGGTGCATTATCGGCCGCCAAAAGTTCAGCGATTTCGCTCTCGCGCCCGTCGGATTTTAGTGCCTGCCTCAGAGCACGAACCACCCAAACCGGGTGCGAGTACTCGATTGCAAGGGCCTCGTTGCTGTCGCTTACGCTCTTCAGGGCCAACTGTAGCCAGGTGTCACGGTCTTTTTCTGAGACTCTTCTCAGCACTCCGTTTACAAAACCCGCGGCTCCAACATTCAGCACCTGTTTGGCAAGTTCTACCGTCTCGCTCAATGCCGCATGCGATGGAACCCGCATAGCCAGCAACTGATGGGTGCCAAGCCTCAGCAAAACCAGCGCCGCTAGGTCAATTTCCGAGGTTGACCTTCCGGCGCAGCGCTCGATGATTGCGTCATAGAAGAGTTGCCAGCGAATGGTTCCGAAAGCGAGTTCCTGCGCAAAGGCGGAATCTCGATCTTCGAGTTTCGCTTCGGTCAGCATTTTTGGCAAAAGCAAATTGGCATAGGCATCGTCCTGATATACGGCCATGAGCAGTTCGTAGGCTATCGAACGGGAGTTAATCTGCGCCGGTCGAGGTCGCTTTGATCGTTGGGTCATTTAGAGAACACGACGCTTTCGGTTTTATTTTGACCGCGCAACCAGTCGGCTGGCTGCATTGGTTTTTTTCCAAACGGTTGAACAGTCTTTAGTTCCAGAACGGTGCTCTGCCCACAAGTCACAAAGACCCTGCCGTGGCTCTCGAAACAGCTGCCGGTTGGTAGTTCATCAGATTCGGACAACAGAGTCGTGGAATCAATCAGGCCGATAGCCCTGGCCCGAATTATCCGGAATGACTGGCCCTGGTGTGTGGTCCAAGCCATTGGCTCAGGGTTCATGCCCCTGACCAAATACTCGATGGATACTGCGTCTTGCGCCCAATCTATCTCGGCTTGTTCTCGGTTTGGTTTCCTAGCGATGCGAACCTTCGATTTCGCAGCGTTTGGATCGATCACTTGAGCGGTCGGCTCGAGCAGTCCAGATTCCAGTAGTGGCAGTGCTTCCGATAGGGACGTGACCCCAATGAGCGCCAATCGGTCAAGCAGTTCGCCAGCGGTTTCATCGGGCTCAATCGGGGTAGCAACGCGCGAATAAATTGGCCCGGTGTCAACACCTTCTTCCAACCGGAAGAGCGTGACTCCGGTTTCCCGGTCACCGGCTATGAGAGATTGCTGAACCGGCGCGGCGCCGCGCCAATCGGGCAACAAACTGAAATGCACGTTGATCCACCCGAGAGGGAAAGACTTCAAGACACGTGGGCTGAAAATACTTCCGTAGGCGACTACCACCCCGGCCTGCGCACCTAGAGCTTCGAGGTCTTCTGCCACGGCAGAATCTATGCTTCTGGTCTTAATGACCCTTAATCCAGCTTCTCTAGCCACAGTTGCAACCGCAGACTCGGTGAGGATTCTTTTCCTGCCGACGGGGGCATCGGGTCTGGTGACCACGGCAAGGATTTCGTGTTGGCTTAGCAAGAGCTCTTTAAGGGTCAGCGCAGCAGCGGCTGGGGTGCCTGCAAAAACAATTCTCAACTAAACCGCGCTTTCCTGCTACTAGATTACTTCGGGCTCATCCATCTTGACCCTTATCGGTCTAGAGTTTCTTCCGGATTTGGTGCTCACGCGCTTTTGGCCAGCACTCGCAAGAGCAACCAGAACCTTAATCTGCCCCGCGAGCTCGGGTCCGAGCGAGTATGGATAGCGAATCAGATAGCGCCACTCTTCGCTGGTGGACAGTTGAGTCGTAATAGCCAAGGGCCCCAATATTTCTATTGAATCCTGCTCGCGAAGCGGCTCGAGCACCCGATCCAACAGTTCAAGCGGCCCGGATAGCGAGGCGAGTCTTACCGCCGGTGGGAAATGCAACTCCCTTCGACTGGCCAGTTCATGGCTTGCTAACTCGGTTTGTCGCCAGAGCGCAAAGGATTGACCGAGGAAACCAGATAATCCAACCGCCACCGCCGAACCACCCTGGCCAAGAAGTGCAACGGCGTTGGACCAAACCCTGACCGCCTCCTCGGTGGCCTTTAGTGAATCTCTCGCTAAAAGCTCTCCGCA
>CAZLWT010000163.1:0-3897 GCA_964563325.1 uncultured Rhodoluna sp.
TCACCTGGAACACTCTCGTGACTTCCATTTTGATCATCATGTGTTTCCCTCCTTTGGCCGCCGCGCTGTTCGCACTTGGTGCCGACCGCAAGTTCGGTGCTCACATCTTCGATCCAGCCAACGGTGGGCCAATGCTCTGGCAGCACCTTTTCTGGTTTTTCGGTCACCCAGAGGTCTACATCTTGGCTCTTCCGTTCTTTGGAATCGTCTCAGAGATCTTCCCGGTCTTTAGCCGCAAGCCAATCTTTGGATACAAGACCCTCGTGTACGCCACAATCGCAATCGCGGCTCTTTCGATGACCGTGTGGGCTCACCACATGTACGTCACCGGTTCGGTCCTTCTGCCATTCTTTGCTTTCACCACGATGTTGATTGCCGTGCCAACCGGTGTGAAGGTCTTCAACTGGATTGGAACGCTGTGGCGTGGTTCGGTCACTTTCGAAACCCCGATGATGTTCAGCCTGGGCTTCCTAATGACCTTCATTTTCGGTGGTCTAACCGGTGTCATCCTCGCCTCTCCGGCCTTGGACTTCCACCTTTCAGACTCCTACTTCGTGGTTGCTCACTTCCACTACGTTGTTTTCGGAACTGTCGTGTTCGCAATGTTTGCGGGTATTTACTTCTGGTACCCAAAGATGACTGGAAAGATGTTGAACGAGCGACTAGGCAAGGTTCACTTCTGGCTGCTGTTCTTCGGCTTCCACCTAACATTCTTGATTCAGCACTGGCTAGGTGTCATGGGCATGCCAAGGCGCTATGCCACCTACCTGCCTGAGGATGGCTTCACCTGGATGAACCAGCTTTCAACTGCAGGTTCGGTGCTGCTCGCGCTATCGATGATTCCGTTCCTCTGGAACGTTTACATCACGGCTCGCAAGGGCGCTACGGTCACCTTGAACGACCCTTGGGGCTACGGCCGGTCCTTGGAGTGGGCTACCGGAACTCCGTTCCCTCGCCACAACTTCACTTCGATTCCACGCGTTCGTTCAGAGTCTCCGGCCTTTGATCTAAACCACCCTGAGCATGCCTCGCCTGAGGCAAAAGCTTCGGCGAAGAAAGACTAGACGCTATGAAAACTAACGCACGCATCTTTTTACTGTTGACCGTGTTTTACATCGTTGATGCAGCTGGCTATGCGATATGGGCAACTGCTGTAAACGGCAAGATTGAAGTCATTGGCACCGCAGCAATCTCAATGCTCGTTTTCCTGAGCGGTTTCATCACCTTCTACCTTTACAAGACAAACAGCGTTCAGGGATTGGTTCCTGAGGATCGGTTGGACGCAAACATTGAAGATGGAGACGCCGAGATTGGTTTCTTCTCTCCTTGGAGCTGGTGGCCATTGGCTCTGGGTTTGTTTGCAGCGCTAGCGTTCGCGTCATTGGCAATTGGTTGGTGGCTTTTCTTCATCGCGTTCCCGCTTGCTCTCGTTGCCATCATCGGCTTCGTATTCGAATACAGCAGAGGGCAGCACGCTCACTAGATTTCAACAAAAAAGGCTCCGGACCGTTTGGTTCGGAGCCTTTTTTAAGTTCTACGGTTAAAGCAAAATGGATTCGCTTTCGCGAATCCATTTCTATTGGGGTGAGTAACGGGACTTGAACCCGCGACTTCCTGGACCACAACCAGGCGCTCTACCAGCTGAGCTATACCCACCATGCGCTGTATTTGAAACAACGACCAGTAGAGTCTATCAGTTTTCGCTGGTTATTTTTAGTGCCGCCGCCTGTGCTTCCACTGAGCTTGGGCCGGGTTGAGCAACTAAAACCGTCTCGCGATAATACCGAAGCTCGTTGATTGATTCCAAAATGTCAGCAAGCGCTCGGTGATCGCCGGTTTTCTTCGGCATTTGAAAGTAAACCCTCGGATACCAGCGACGACTCAGCTCTTTGATTGATGAGACATCGATGTTGCGATAGTGCAGGTGTTGGTCCAACTTTGGCATGTAGCGGTTCAGGAACATGCGATCCGTTCCAATTGAGTTTCCGGCAAGCGGTGCGATTTTTGGCTCTGGAACAAAGCGCTGAACGTATTCAAGAACCAGCTGCTCGGCATCGGCGAGGTCTAGACCAGATTCGAACTCTTCAATCAGTCCTGATTTGGTGTGCATGTCTCGCACAAAGTCGCCCATGTTTTCGAGTGAGTCGGCCCGAGGCTTGATGACAATCTCAAGACCGCTGTCTAGGATGTCAAGGTTCGAGTTGGTGACTACGACCGCAACTTCAACGAGGCAGTCCTTCTCTGGGTCAAGGCCTGTCATTTCACAGTCAATCCATACGAGGTGGTCCGAAATAACAATCACGTCCAAAAACTAAGGGAGGCCACCGACATTTCGATGACCTCCCTAAGTTTACCTTTTGCTTCTAGGCTGCGACGGCTTTCTTTGTCGCCCTGCGCTCCTTGCGGGCCACCTTGCGAACCTTGCGACCTTCAACCAACCAGTACAGCACCGGAACAATCACCAGGGTCAGAATGGTCGATGAGAAGAGACCGCCGATGACCACAACTGCCAGCGGCTTCGAAATGAATCCGCCACCACCGGTAAGGCCAATAGCCATCGGGGTCAGTGCAAAGATGGTCGCCAATGCCGTCATTAGAATCGGGCGAAGTCGTTGTCTCGCGCCGTTCATGATGGCGTCCTGAATCGGCATGCCGTCGCTGCGATACTGGTTCACCAAGTCAATCAACACGATTGCGTTGGTCACCACGATACCCACCAGCAGCAGCATTCCGATGAGGGCTGGAACGCCAAGTGCCGTGTCGGTCACAAGAAGCGCAACAAAGGCTCCGGTGGCCGCAAACGGAATCGATGACAGCAACAGAAGCGGCTGAACGATGCTGCGGAACGTTGCCACCATGACCACGTACACGATCGCAATCGCAGCCAGCAGTGCAAGCCCGAGTTGACCGAACGAGTCGGCCTGTGAGGCGCTCACGCCACCCAGGGTTGCGGTGGCTCCGGTTGGCAGTTGCACCTTTGCTAGACGCGCGGTGACCTCTTTGTTGATACTTCCTAGGTCATCGCCGATTGGGGTCAACGAAACGCTTGCCGTGCTCTCGCCCTTTTCGCTTGTGATGCTCACCGGCACCATGACTTCACGAACCTTGGCGATGGATGATAGTTTCACCGTTCCGGTCGCCGTTGGAATCTTGATGTCGCGAATCTTCGCGACGGTGTTAGGCGCATTGGTCTTCACCACGTAAATCGGGGTGCTGATTCCAGAAAGCGTCAAGTTGCCGATGCTTGCCGGGCGCAACTGTGCAGCCACGATTGAACTGACGGCAACCTCGGTCAGGCCCTTGGCTGCAGCCTTTTGACGATCAACTGTGATTTTCAGAGTGCGCTGGTCATCAGAGATTGAATCCGTGATGTCCTTCTCAATGTTCTTAACTCCTACCATGGCGCTGGCAACCGCTTTGATGCCGTCCCGAAGGGCGATGTCGTTAGTTGCCTTCACCTTGATGTCGATTGTTGACGAGCTTCCGAAACCGCCGCCACCGGCGTGGCCGCACCGCCCGCCAGCATTGCCGCCGCCGACGGAACCGCCAGCGATGCCACCGCGCTCGCCCGCCAGCTTTTCCAGATCGCCAAGCGCGATCCGAAGCTGAAAATCATGCCCGCCGTCGAGCGCGAACTGATCATCCAGGAATTCAATACCGCCGGCTATTTCATCCCCGATAACGTGATCGAGGAACGGATGAAAAAAATCGTTGAGGATCAGTTTGGCGGCGACCGCAGCACACTGGTCCGCACCCTGCAGGCCCAGGGGGTTTCGATTGCCAATTTCAAGGAGGATCTGCGCAATAAAATCATCGTCCAGGCCATGCGCCAGCGCAATGTGTCCTCGGCGGTGCTGGTTTCCCCTTACCAAATCGAGCAGTACTACCAGGACAATG
>CAZLWT010000164.1:0-3820 GCA_964563325.1 uncultured Rhodoluna sp.
ACTGGTGTGCGGTGCCGAGCCAACGGCCCCGCGCCACTGAATCATGCCCTTGATTGCGGTCCAGCGCTGCATGCAGTCATAAACTCCATCGGCAAGCTGGGGCTGCGGCACGTTTGTCTTGGCCGCACAAATGGCGTCTTGCACGTTGCCGCCGTCGGTTACCTTGGTGGCACCGGCGTTTTCAGAGGTGAAGGCATAGCCGCTGTAAAGCATCGGCTTTCCAAATTTATCGGCGAGCATAAAGATGTTTGCCAACTGAAACTTCTTGCCATCAGACCAGGTTAGGGCGCTTGGCCCGTGGTGCTCGGTGTCATGGTTGCTGACCATGGTTATGGTCTTATCGCTTGCGTTAAAGGAATCCCATCGGCCGACGGTCGAAGCGCCCAGACCGGTTTGGCCAACCGCAAACATGTTCACCATGTCATCGACATAGCCCCAGGCCCAAACGTCGCTGAATGAGGTGAATGGCTGATTGGTTTCCTTTGATCCGATTACCTCCGAGGCAAAGAAGGGCTTCTGGCCGTTCACCAGGGTCAACTGGTCGCGCACGGCGGCCAGGTTCTCGGCGCCAAAGTGCTTGGCAGCGTCAACACGGAAGCCAGCAACACCGATGCTGATCAGGTCGTTCAGGTACCCGGCAATCTTGGTCTGAACCGAAGGGCTCTCGGTTGCTAGGTCAGGAAGCCCGCCGAGCTCGCAATGGGTGGTCTCCCAGGCGTCATCGTAGTTCGAAATGTCGCTCGCGCAATAGTTCGGGTCCGACGGGTCAAGACCGGCGTGAAAGTCGGTTGAGCTGTAAAGGCCCGGGTAGTCGTATTTGCTGAAGTTCGTGCCAGCGTATCCCTCGCCAGATGAGTTTGCCATGTGGTTGATGACAACATCGGCAATCACCTGCACGCCTGCGGTGTTACAAGCCTGGACCATGGCCGTGAATTCGGCTCTGGTGCCAAGGTCGGAATCTAGTTTGTAGCTGACCGGCTGGTAATGGGTCCACCAGCTGCTGCCTCGGATGTGCTCCTGAGGTGGTGAGATCTGCATCCAGTCGATGCCTTCTGGGCCAAGCACGTTGGTGCACTCGGATTCGAGCGATTTCCAGTTCCACATGAACAGTTGAATGCCGACTGAAGCCTCGGTGATTGTCTTATTTGGCACGGGAACGACGGGCCCTACAGGGCCAGCGCTTGCCGGTTGGATGAAGCCGCTGAATGCAAAGGCGATTGCGGTTGCAACGGAGGCCACTCTGAGCCCAATTTTGTAAGCGTTAACAGTCATGCTGTCTACATTACTTTTCTAAGGTAACGAAACGGTCACGCTGACCTCGGAATGCGGCCGACAGGCGCTTGGCGGTAGGCTAGAAACCAAAGCGTATAAAGAAAAAGGCGGGTCAGCATTGTCAAAAATTAAAGTAGTCGGCACGGTAGTTGAACTAGATGGCGATGAAATGACTCGCATCATTTGGCAAAACATCAAAGACTCGCTGATTTTGCCGTTTCTTGACGTGAACCTTGAGCGCTATGACCTATCCATCGAAAATCGCGATGCCACCGACGATCAGGTCACCATCGACGCCGCTCACGCAATCAAAAAGCACGGCGTTGGCGTGAAGTGTGCCACCATCACCCCGGATGAAGCCCGCGTCGAGGAGTTCCACCTAAAGAAGATGTGGAAGTCGCCAAACGGAACCATCAGAAACATTCTTGACGGCGTGGTCTTTCGCGAGCCGATCATCATCTCTAACGTGCCGCGCCTGGTGCCGGGTTGGACCAAGCCGATCATCATCGGCCGTCACGCACACGGCGACCAGTACAAGGCAACCGACTTCAAGGTTCCCGGGGCCGGCCGCGTCACCATGACCTGGCAGCCAGAAGATGGCAGCGAGGGTCAGACCTGGACCATCGCCGACTACCCAGCCCACGGTGGCGTTGCAATGGGTATGTACAACTACATGGATTCGATTCGCGACTTTGCTCGCGCATCATTCAACTACGGTTTGAGCCGCAACTACCCGGTCTACCTGTCGACCAAAAACACGATTTTGAAGGCCTACGATGGCGCATTCAAGGACGCATTCGCCGAGGTTTTTGCCGCCGAATACGCCGATAAGTTTGCCGCCGCAGGTCTCACCTACGAGCACCGCCTGATTGACGACATGGTGGCCGCCGCCCTCAAGTGGGAAGGTGGCTACGTTTGGGCCTGCAAGAACTACGACGGCGACGTGCAGTCTGACACCGTGGCTCAGGGCTTTGGTTCACTTGGCCTAATGACCTCGGTCTTGACCACCCCAGATGGCGAAACCGCGCTCGCCGAGGCAGCTCACGGCACAGTGACCCGTCACTACCGCGACTGGCAGGCCGGAAAGAAGACCTCGACCAACCCGATTGCTTCGATTTACGCCTGGACCCGCGGCCTAATGCACCGCGCCAAGCTAGATGGCACCCCTGCGGTTCAGGAATTCGCCGAGACCCTCGAAGACGTCATCATCAAGACTGTTGAAGCCGGACACATGACCAAAGACCTAGCGGCTCTCGTTGGCCACGGTCAGGCCTACCAAACCACCGATGAGTTCATGGCCACTTTGGCCGAGAACCTAAAGGCGCGTCTGGGCTAGTTTCAAACATTTTTCAACTGGGATAAGGGTGGCTGCGGCCGCCCTTTTCTCGTTACCCGAGGTTTATTCACGGCGAGAGGGAGGGCGCCTAAGGTTTGGACGAGCGCTGGATTTCCACTTGTCGAACCTGTAATAATCAAATCTGTAGCTTGGAAGGAGAACAAATGAAGCCGGACTCACGCTTGACCATTGACTTAGCAGCCGACTGCGCCTATTTTCAATTCTCTCAGAACCCGATAGCAACAACGAGCCCTCTCACAGACCTGCTAAACGTGGATTTGGATTCGTCTGGGCACCTAGTTGGTTTGGAGTTGCTTGCGATTGAGGCCGAGGTTCCTTTCGACGCATTAGTTCGCGATTACCAATTGAGCGAAAAAAACCGTCAGGATTTAGAAGCTGCCCTAGCTTTGCTTTAGAGGCCGGTCGCCAGATCGAGCACCGCGTTCAGGCGGGTATCCCAGTTGTTCAATAAAAAGACGTTTTGGTCATAGGTTTTCTTTAGACCGCAGTGCTTGAGAACGCCCTGGGTCCACTCCTCGTCGATGGTCAACAAGACCTTCGGCGGTATTTTTCCGCCCCACCAGTGGCTTTGGGCTTCGATGGCTTTTTTGTTGCCACTTCGCGATACGAAGTCCATGAAAGCGTATGCCGAGGCGACCTGAACCCCGTATCCCTCGTAATCGGCCTGAAAATCGGTGGCGTAATCGCGTATGAAGGCATAAATGTCGGTGTATTGACCGACGTCTTCGCCGCGTTCCCACTTCAGATACCCGAAACGGTTTTTCAGCCAAGCCTTAGCGGTGGCGCGATTGGTCAGGGCTGTAGACATTTCGTGAAAGTGGGTTTTGGCAAAGCCAAGAACCGATCCCTCGAAGTTGTAATCCTTCACCGGCAGGTGGTTGTCGGTGGGTTTCAAGTCGGCATAAACCGGGCTGAGCCCCAGTCTCACCTCGGAATCCATGGCCAAGCATTCCATTTTGGCGCCGCCCACGAGTTCTTTCGGGCTGAAATAGGCGCTTGGAAACTTGTAGGTGGCTGGCTTTACGATATCGGCGGAGTTATGTCTTGGCAAGGTGCTGATAACCAGTGACAGCACGGCAATTGCCAGGGCTAACGAACCGACCCGAATGAAAATCGAGCGAAAGGTGTCATTGGCAAAAAGCCGTTTCAAGACAGACACCCGCCCTCCTAGCTAAAGATGATGGTGCGGTC
>CAZLWT010000165.1:0-3780 GCA_964563325.1 uncultured Rhodoluna sp.
TGCCGAAGTCGGCCGGGCTTAGCGATTTGGCAAGGTCGATTCGTCAGGTGGCCAGCGGTGCCGTTGAGCGCCGCAATGGCGGGACGCAGGAGAGTTGACAATGCCGGGGGATGCTCTAAAGGCGTTTGAAAGTGAAAGGGTGAAGGTTGTCATTGTCGATGACCACGAGGCCATTCGCTCTGGTTTCAGGGGGGCTTGCCAAGAGTTTGGCTTCGACCTATTGGCCTCGGCCGACACGGTTGACTCGGCATTAGAGAATCTTGACCCCACCTGTCAGGTGGCCGTTCTCGACCTTTCATTAGCCGATGGTTCGGTGGCCGCAGATAACGTTCAAAAACTGGTTCGGTTCGGCCTCGCGGTGCTGATTTTTAGTCAGTCGACCAACCCCCGCATATTGCAATCCGCCCTTCAATCCGGAGCCATGGGTTTGGTGCCAAAGTCTGAAACGTTAGAAAATCTTGCCAAAGCCGTCCGCTTGGTGGCCAACGGAGTGATCGTAAATAACTCCCAAACCACTGCGGTCATCGATGCTGATACCGAGTTTAAACTTGCCAAGTTATCCGCGCGTGAGCGCGAGGTTCTTTCGCTTTATGCTTCGGGCCTCTCGCTGAAGCAGGTGGCTTATTCACTGGGCATCGCCCAGGGAACCGCCAAGGATTATATCGACCGCGTTCGCACAAAGTACGCCGACATTGGAAGGCCTGCCGCTAATAAAACCGAACTTATTCTGCGGGCGATTGAGGATGGTTTGTTCAGCGTGGAAGGCTCTGAGGATCTGATTTGAGGAACTCGTACTTTAAGCCGGTATCTGGAAAAACCTTTGCCCTCGCTCGAATCGACGGCATTATTGGCCGAACTTTTGCCGGCTCGTTGGCTTTTCTCAGCGTACTGACACTGGGCAACCTTTTCCCTGATGCTCGCAGTTTGAATCCGATTGCCTTCGGTGTGGCGTTTGGCAGTTTTTTAGTGGTTGTTGTTGGCCTTAACATTTCACAGTTTTTCATGGCTGGTTCAAAGTTTTGGTTTGGAGCGCACTCGACCCTGTTGATGATTTTGGTGTTCACGTTTCCGCTAGAGGTGTCAAATCCGGAGATGATGCCGGTGCAGTTTCATCCCTGGATTTGGTGGGCCTCCGGTGTGGTTCCACTCTCGGCCATTCTCGGCTATGGCATAACGGTCGGGCTCATCACCTCGATTCTGCTACCGATCAGCTGGTTCTTGCTGCGGCAGAGTCCATTCGGTGGCGCCGCCTCATTTCAAACCTGCCTCGAGGAATCCTCATACACTCTGTTGTTTGCCCTTTGCTTCGGTGCTCTGCTCGTGTTGCTTAGAAATCAGGCAGCCGATGCGGACAGCGCTAATCAACAAGCCTCCGAGGCTGCGGCTGAACAAGCCAGGGTGGATGCGCTTGAGCGGGAACAGCTAAGGCTCGATGCCCTGGTGCACGACCGGGTGTTGACCACCTTGGTTTTGGCCGCCCGCGCAAATAATCCAGAAGATGAGAGGTTCGCCCAGCAAGTTGCTACCGAGGCGCTTGGTGACCTAGAGAAAATGCGCAGCTCCTCGGGTGCGGCTGAACTTGAAGTGACCGTGGCTTCATTGTTCCTGGCGCTCAAGGCCACCATCGAATGGCAGACCAATGACTTCGAGGTGGTCATCGACTCGAGCAACGACACGCAGCTTCCCGCCAATGTGGCGGCTGCCTTTACCGAGGCAACCCTACAAGCCGTTTCAAATTCGCTTCAGCATGCCGGTCCAAGAACCAAGCTGCGTCAGGTGAAGCTCAAGGCCCAAAAACGCGGAATGAAGTTACTGGTTCTCGACGATGGCAGGGGCTTTCGCCCTTCCAGCATTCCGCAAAACCGGCTCGGGGTTCGCGTCTCAATGATTGGTCGAGTTGAGTCGGTCGGGGGTCGATTATTCATCGACTCTTCGCGCAGCAAGGGTACTTCAATAATCATGGACTGGGCCGAACGATGATTCATATTCCACGCTGGCTGGTGGCCACCCTCGCCTTGGCTTTCTCGCTGTATCACCTGGTTCTTGGGTCTTTCGGTCTAGTCGACTATGAAAATCGAGGCATCGGTATTGCCGCACTAATAATTTATTTCGTCTGCACGGGTCTATCCATAACCGCCTATCGAGGGTTGGCCATGCCCCAATTTCAGGGCTTCCTGAATCTCGGCGCAGCCGTGGCCCTTCCAGCCCTGGTGAACTCTCAAATCAGCACCAGTGTGGCTGGAACCTGGGCCACCTGGTACGTGGGCGGCATTGGGTTTCTGCTTGCAGTAACCGCGGTTCGCGGCAGGGCTCTGTTTTCTTGGCTTGGATTCCTCGCCCTGCTTTGTCACATAATTCTTTGGGGCGGTGTTGGTTTCATAGGAAGCTCTGGCATAGTGGGCGCCTTTCTCTTCATTTCTGCCGGCCAGGGCATATCGCGGGGTTTGAACCGAACTTCAATCCAGGCCGAAGATTTTCGCAATCAAGCTTCCAAGGCGGCGGTTTTGGCGGCCGAAAGAACCGTGTTGCGCGTCGAGCGGCAAAGACTCTTTGATTTAACGCTGAACAGCGCACTTCCGAGCCTAAGAAACATCGCACTTCGCGCCGGGAAGCTAAACCCGCAAGAGCGCGCCCAAGCCCTAATTTTGGAGGCTCAACTCCGAGATGAAATTCGTGGGCGCAAACTGCTTTGCCCAACCGTGCGCGATGCCGCACTGCTGGCTCGCGATCGCGGGGTCTCTGTGTTGTTCCTAGACGACGGCGGGTTGGACGGGGCCATGGCCGCTGAAGTTGATGCCATTCACGAGAAAATAGCCCACGCCATTCACAGCGTTGCCGAGGGTCGCCTCACGGTCCGCGCCGTGAAGGGCGAAACCTTTAGGGTGACTGTCGTTGCCTCAAGGGCCGGAACTTCAAAACCGGATCTTTGGTTGAAGTTTTCCTGATTTTTGTTCCCCCAGAGGGTCTGAAGCCTATTTCCTAGGCCTCAGACCCATCCCCGCGGTTCGTCTCGCATCCCCTTTAAGCGCCGTCGAACCCGACCAAAAATCCAAAGATTCCTGACTTACTAAGGGTTCCACCTAGAAACTAGTTCCAAAAGCCCCCAAAACGGGGGACACTGTTGCGATTTAGCAACTTGCTAGTTTTCAAGAGCCTTTCGGAGAGTGTCGAGTGGCAGTCCGCCTAGATTGAGTGCGCGCTTGTGGAACTCTTTGATGTTCCAAGAGTCACCGGCACGAGCCTGGGACTCGTCTCGAATCTGTTCCCAAACGCGTTGCCCAACCTTGTAGCTTGGGGCCTGCCCTGGCCAACCAAAGTAGCGGTTCACCTCAAAGAAGACGAACTGCTTAGACATGTTCACGTTTTTGCCCATGAAATCAAGCGCGTAATCAAAGTCCCACTTGCCTTCGCCATCAAGGCGATCTTTTCCAAGGTGCACGCCGATGTCCAAGACGACTCGAGCCGCGCGCATGCGCTGACCATCGAGCATTCCAAGGCGGTCGCCCGGGTCGTCTAGGAAGCCAAGGTCGGCCATCAAACGCTCGGCATAGAGCGCCCAGCCCTCGCCGTGACCCGAACACCATGATGCCTGCCGGCGCCAGTTGTTGAGCTCTGATCGGTTATAGACGGCCTGGGCAATCTGCAGGTGGTGACCCGGAACCCCCTCGTGGTAAACGGTCGTGGTTTCGCGCCAGGTGTTGAACTCTTCGACTCCAACTGGAACCGACCACCACATGCGACCCGGGCGACCGAAATCATCTGTGGGGCCAGTGTAGTAAA
>CAZLWT010000166.1:0-3763 GCA_964563325.1 uncultured Rhodoluna sp.
TGGATACGTTCTGGATGGGCGAGGAATATCACCAGGACTTCTTTGCCAAGAACCCAAACCAGGGCTACTGCGTAGCCGTTGTCTCACCCAAGATGGCGAAGGCTAGGGCCGGTTTCAAGCCGTACCTGAAGGCTTAAATTTCTTCAGCAGCGGTGATGCAATCTGTTTTCCACAAAATTGCTGTTAATCGGCACAGCCTAAATGGCCTTTGGCATTCTTGCTTTCACGAACCCAAACAGACGGTTTGGTTTCAGGAAAGGTAGGCAATGTCAGAATTACTCTCGGTGACCGGATTGGTGGCAACCACCCCTCGACACCTGGTTACCCAGGATGGGCTTCCGATCACTTCGTTTCGCCTAGCATCATCGCAGCGACGCTTCGACCGCACCCAAAACAAGTGGATCGACGGCGAGACCAACTGGTACACCGTCACGGCGTTTCGCCAGTTGGCCATCAACTCTTCTGGGTCGATCTCTAAGGGTGACCGCATCATGGTGCAGGGCAAACTGCGAGTGCGCGACTGGGATAACGGTGAGCGCAACGGCACCTCGGTTGAAATCGAAGCCGATGCAATCGGCCACGACCAAAGCTGGGGTCACTCGGTTTTCACCCGCACCGTTTTGGTTCGCGAAACCGATGTTGAATCTGAAGCGGAACCGGCATCTGGAATCAACGATGACCTCGACGATGACGGCAACCTAAAGCCAAACCTCGCAACCGCGGTTTAGCTTTCCACAGACCAGTCGCGGCCACCCCCTCGACCGCGACTGCTAATACGGCACCCTCTTTGCAACACTTGCAATCCTTTAGGGCAAACGAGCCCATATCTCAATCGGGTAAACTTATCCGTAGCAAGTAATGCAGGGAGGGTGCCGTTTTTTTCGGCCTGATCTCGCATTCAAGTGGCTCGTGGGCAAGCGGCCCGCAACCCGATTAGAAAGCGAACTTCTTCATGGCTGAATTCATCTATCAGATGATTAAAGCGCGTAAAGCGCATGGCGATAAGGTCATCCTCGACGACGTTTCGATAGCGTTTTTCCCCGGGGCAAAAATCGGTGTCGTTGGCCCAAACGGTTCGGGTAAGTCAACCGTTCTAAAGATCATGGCCGGTCTCGACAAGCCAAGCAATGGTGAGGCTCGCCTGAGCGCGGCCCACACCGTCGGAATTCTTTTGCAAGAGCCGCCGCTTGACGAAACCAAGACGGTGCTCGGCAACGTTGAACTTGCCGTTGCCGGAACCAAGGCAAAGCTTGATCGCTTCAACGAGATCTCGATGCAGATGGCCGACCCTGACGCCGACTTTGACACCCTGCTTAGCGAAATGGGCGTACTGCAAGAGCAGATCGATCACCTCGACGCTTGGGATCTTGACAGCCAGTTAGAACAGGCGATGGATGCCCTTCGTTGCCCACCGGGGGACACCCCGGTCACTCACCTTTCCGGTGGTGAGCGCCGCCGAGTTGCACTCTGCAAGTTGCTACTTGAAAAACCAGACCTTCTCTTGCTTGACGAACCAACAAACCACCTTGACGCCGAATCGGTGCTTTGGCTTGAGCAACACCTAGCCAAGTACCCGGGTGCGGTTCTAGCCGTGACCCACGATAGGTACTTCCTCGACAACGTAGCCGAATGGATTCTTGAGCTCGACCGTGGTCGCGCCTACCCATACGAGGGCAACTACTCAACCTACCTAGAAAAGAAGCGCGAGCGCCTTGAGGTGCAGGGCAAGAAAGACGCCAAGCTGTCTAAGCGGCTAACCGATGAACTCGAATGGGTTCGCTCAAGCGCTAAGGCTCGCCAAACCAAGTCGAAGGCCCGTCTGGCCCGATACGAAGAAATGGCAGCCGAGGCCGACCGCACTCGCAAACTGGACTTCGAAGAGATTCAGATTCCACCAGGCCCGCGTCTTGGCAACATCGTGCTCGAAGCCAAGAACTTGAAAAAGGGCTTCGATGGTCGCAGTCTGGTTGACGGCTTGAGCTTCAGCCTTCCGCGCAACGGAATCGTTGGCGTGATTGGGCCGAACGGTGTTGGAAAGTCAACCCTGTTCAAGACCATTGTTGGGCTTGAGAAACTAGATGGCGGTGAGCTGAAAATCGGTGAAACCGTGAAGATCAGCTATGTCGACCAAGGCCGCGAGGGAATCGACCCGGAAAAGAGCCTTTGGGAGGTCGTTTCGGGTGGTCTCGATTACATTCAGGTTGGTCAGGTTGAAATGCCTTCTCGCGCCTATGTCGCCGCCTTTGGATTCAAAGGCCCAGACCAGCAAAAACCGGCCGGAATTCTCTCGGGTGGTGAGCGCAACCGTTTGAACCTGGCACTCACCCTGAAGCAAGGTGGAAACCTGTTGCTACTCGATGAGCCAACAAACGACCTTGACGTTGAGACACTTTCGAGCCTCGAAAATGCCCTACTCGAGTTCCCGGGCTGCGCGGTGGTCATCACACACGATCGCTGGTTCCTAGACCGCGTGGCCTCGCACATTTTGGCTTATGAGGGCACCGACGATAACCCAGACCAGTGGTACTGGTTTGAGGGTAACTTCGATGCTTATGAAGAGAACAAGGTGGCACGTCTAGGTGCCGATGCGGCCAAGCCTCATCGCTCAACCTATCGCCGCCTAACTCGCGACTAGCTTTCGAGTTCTGGCACGCGAACCATGCCCTCTTGGACAACGGTTGCCACCAGACGGCCATCCCGAGTAAATATTTTGCCTAGTGCTAGACCTCGCCCGCCCTGCGCGCTTGGCGACTCTTGAACATAGAGCAACCAGTTGTCTACTCGGGCATCGCGATGAAACCACATGGCGTGATCAAGGCTTGCCGATTTGAGACCCGGGTGGGTCCAGGCAATGCCGTGCCGGCGATAAATGGATTCGAGAATCGAATAGTCGCTGGCATAGGCGAGGGCTGCGCGGTGAATGGCCGGGTCATCAGGCAAATCACCAAGCGCCCGAAGCCAAACCGCTTGGTGGGCAACCTTCGGGCCCTCGACGCTGAAATAAATCGGTGACTCAACGTGGCGCATGTCGAAGGGCCTAGCCTTCGCCCAGTACTGAGCCACCGGATGCGGGTTATCGCCCATGATGTCGGCGGCGCTCGGCAGGGTCTCGGGGTCTGGAATGTCGGTGGGGAAGGCGTCCTGATGATCGATTCCGCCATCGTGATCTTGGAACGAGGCAATCATCGAAAAGATCGGTTCGCCCTTCTGGTAAGCCTGCACCCGACGGGTGCTGAAAGACCGGCCATCGCGAAGGCGGTCGACCGAAAAGGTGATTGGCAGGTTGATGTCGCCCGGGCGCAAAAAGTATCCGTGCAGCGAATGTGGGGCACGAGAGGTATCCATCGTGCGGGTGGCAGCCACCAAACACTGTGCCAAAACTTGGCCACCGAAAACTCGACCGTGGGGCATCCACTGACTTGGGCCCGTGAAAATATCTTCACGAGTTCTTGCCCCACCGGCATCGGTTAGGTCGAGTGCAAGCAGCATCTCAGATAGCGGATCGTCTGGCAGAATCGGGCTCTGGCTCAAGATGCACTCTCGTTTCTGGGCAGAAAAAGCCCTTTAGAGGTAGTTTAGACAGCGTTATGAAAAATGCCTTAGAACTTGCCGATAAAGAAACCGTCGTCGACCTGCAATCCTTTTTGCAGCGTGCCAGAAGACTCGACCCCGAGGGAATGGTGCGGCTTCGCGCCTTTGGAACGGTTTTGGCCACCTATGTGGCACCGATTTTTTCAGGCAACCTGATGGATACCGGGCCAAC
>CAZLWT010000167.1:0-3734 GCA_964563325.1 uncultured Rhodoluna sp.
GTCATCGAGGTTGCGCTAGCTTAGGGCCGCCCTAATCGGTTGAAATTTCAGCTCGGTCTCGGCTAGCTCGGCCTCGGGTTCTGAACCTGCGACAATCCCACAACCGGCGAAAGCCGTTAGCGTGCCACCGGCAGCATCCATCGTTAATTGACCACCGCGCAACGCAATCGCCCACTCACCATCGCCATCGGCACCAATCCAAACAACCGGGCCGGCATAACGGCCACGATCAAAGGGTTCGAGCTGGCGAATGAGGGCGACCGCTTCGGCGCGTGGGGTTCCGGCAACCGCGGCTGTGGGGTGCAATGACGCGGCCAAATCGAGCACCGAAGATTCCGCCTTGAGCACCCCGTGCACGTCGCTTGCCAAGTGCCAAACGTTGGGCAGCGCCAAACTAAATGGTTCGGTGTCGGCGTCAACCTGCAGGCAAAATGGGCTGAGTGAGGCAACCAGGGAATCAACCGCGAAGGCGTGTTCCTGAATGTTCTTGGCCGAGGCGGCAAGGGCCAAGGAATTAGCGCGGTCGATTGCCGAGTCGCTTGAGCGCGCCGCCGTGCCGGCAAGCACCCGGGCCGAAACCTGCCCGTGAGCCACCCGAACCAAGAGCTCGGGCGAGGCGCCAAAGGTGCCGGCCACCGAGTAGGTCCAGCAGGTTGGGTAGTCGGCAACCAACCGAGCGAGCGCGGGTCGCAAGTCAAAATCACTTGGCACTCGAGCGATGAGGTCGCGAGCCAAAACCACTTTTTGCAGGCCACCCGATTCGATTGCGCCGATTGCCTTGGCAACCGAGAGTTTGAAATCCTCTGGGCTGTGAGCCGAGGCATCAAAAACCACTGGCTCATTTTGGCGATACTTGGAGACCGCCCAGGTCTCATCGAACGCTTCCTGGCTGCCATCTGAAAGTGGCTGGTCGGCCGCTAATGAGGCTTCGGTGATCCAAAATCTTCCGTCACGGCTTCCAAGCAATCGCTTGGCAACCACCAGCAGGCTCTTGGCCTGACTTGCATCGTCAAACGAGAAACTTCCGAAGGCCACCAGGCCAGTGCCGGGAATGGAAAGTGGGTTTTGCACCGTGGCCTCAGCGACCAGGTTGCGCCAAAGTTCGGCCAGTTCAGGCATGCGGTTTGGGCCGCTGGCCGAGAACTCGATTGCTATGCCGCTGCCGATGAGCCCCTCACCCTGACGAATGAAAGTAAGCGGTTCTTCCGGCAGCGAGTCGGCGAGTGATTGAAACTTGCTGGCCGAAATTTCCCGAGTAACCACAAAAAGGCGCGGTGTCAGCTGTTGCTGCATCGTAAAACCTTCCGAGTTGAGCTAGCGGGCAATCTGTAACTTATCTGTGAAGGTGTGCGAAGTTGGTTTCAAACCTGAAAGACGAGTCTATTCTGAGAACCAACCGCAACTTGAATCTATGCCCGAGGAGGTCTTGCGTGCTCAGACGACAAGTCGCTCTCTCGATGGCAATCGGGCTCATTTTTGCAACGGCCCCGTTGGGCGCCCAGTTGGCGCAGGCTGATGACTCGACAAACTGGCAACCCTCCGTGGCAAATTCAAAGTCTGGATCGAACCCAAAAAGTACCGAGAAACCCGAGGATCAGTCGGGTGACTCGCAAAGTTCGAATGGCAATGGCAGTGGCAACGGCAACGCTTCGTCGGGCCAAAACGGTTCTGACGGTGGCTCGGAAGCCAGTCAAGAACTGGCAAAAGAATTAGCGAGAGCCAAAGCCAAGGCGCAGCGCGATGCCGCAAAGGCCGCTGCCGAAGCGGCTCGACAGGCCGCCAAGGATGCTTCCGACGCGGCAAAACGGGCTTCCGAAGCCGCTAAGCAAGCGGCCGACACAGCCAAGCAGGCCGCCGAAGCGGCCAAAGAAGCGGCTCAGGAGGCCGCCAAGCAGGCGAAGCTGGAAAGCGAAAATTCGGGGGACAATCAGACTCAAGGAAATGGCAGCAACCAAGCCACCGAGGCCAATAAAAAAGCCAATGAACTTGCCAAGGCCACAGCCGCTAAGGCTAAGGCCGTGGCGCAAGCAGCCAAGTTAAAAGCGGAACAGGCGGCAAGAGTCGCGGGTCTGGCAGCCACCAGAGCGGCCGATGAAAAGCGCAAGGAAATAGAAAATAAGTACGGCGGTTCGCTAGACATCTCATTACCACCGCTCGTAATTAGGCCGATGTCTGCCAGCCAAGCCAATGGCAAGACCGGCAGCCAAAACAATTCGACTGCCGCACCCGGCAGCGATTCCCAATCTTCCAGCGCGCAGCCCACAACGACCCCGACCACCGATGTCGATGGCAACGAGATCGAGTCCAACTCGGGCGAGGGTGCCTTTGAAGTGAGTGCCATCGATGTTAGCCAGCACCAAGCCTCGCCGGTGAATTCAAGCGCCGCCGGCGGCAGTCGGGTGGCGCTTTATCGACTTGATTCGCAAGCCTCACAGGCGCTTTTGGTGGATTCAATCACGCTCAGCAGGGCCACCCCGGCAGACGACTTTCTGGGTGTTGCGTCATGGAGCCTCGTCGGGCTTGCGGCCACCGCAGTAATGCTGTTGCTGGGCGCCAGCGTTTCAACCTATCGAGGTCGACGACTCGACCTAGCCGAAAATCAATCCGAGACTTCGAAATAGTAATAACCAAAGTTTGGTTGGCATCAGTAATGCCCCGAAAAAAGACGTGGGTTTTAGTCGAGGGTAGGATTGATTAGTGAGTAAAGCAGACTTGGCCAAAAAGCCAGCCGAGGTTGCCGCAATGTTTGACGATGTTGCCCCAACCTACGACCTGACCAACGATCTGCTATCTTTTGGGCAGGCCCGATTCTGGCGGTCGGTGGTAGCCAAGCAGCTCAACCTTCAGCCCGGGCAACGCATCCTAGATTTAGCGGCCGGCACCGGTTCTTCATCGGTTGCCTTCGCCAAGCCCGGCATCAAAGTCATAGCCGCTGATTTTTCAGAGGGCATGCTCGAGGTGGGCAGAAAGCGTCACCCCGATATTGAGTTCGTCTTCGCCGACGCCACCCAAATGCCCTTCAAAGACAACGAGTTTGATTCGGTAACCATTTCATTCGGGCTTCGAAACGTGGTCGACACCGATAAGGCGCTGCGCGAGATGCTGCGGGTAACCAAGCCCGGTGGCATGCTGGTGATTTGCGAGTTCAGCAAGGTGAGCAACCCAATCTTGCGACCTTTTTACGGTTTCTATCTAAAGCGCGTGCTTCCGGCCTTCTCGGCGATTGCCAGCAAAACCCCCGAGGCCTACAACTATTTGGCCGAGTCGATTGAGGCTTGGCCAAGCCAGGCCCAGTTGCTGCAAAAGATGGAAGACGCCGGTTGGCAAAACGCGCGCTTTCGCAATCTGAGCCTGGGAATCGTGGCCTTGCACATTGCCCAAAAAGACATTGCCCAAAAGGACATTGCCCAAAAAGATTCTGCGCAGCCCGCCGCTGCCAGCAAAACCCCCAAAACCAAAGCGGTGAAGAAATGACCCCCTCGCTTCCAAAGCAAATGCGCAAGGTTGCCGATCGGGCGCTGTTGCGTTCAATCGAATCCGGCCTAGAGCGTGTTGAGGCGGCTCTTCAGATTGCCGTTGCCCACACCGACCCGATTGCCAACGTGACCGCTCGTCACCTGGTTGAAGCCGGCGGCAAGCGCATGCGCCCAAGCCTTGTGCTGCTAGCGGCCCAGTTCGGCGACCCTGAAAACCAACAGGTAATCGACAGCGCCATTGTTGTTGAGCTCACCCAC
>CAZLWT010000168.1:0-3734 GCA_964563325.1 uncultured Rhodoluna sp.
ACTGATCGTTGTCGTCGATTGGCGGTGGTGGAACATCAAAGCTGCGACGCCAGGTTTGAAAAAGTTCTGGGCCGTACTCGGCGAGGGTTTGGGCCTTGTCCTTACCCTGAAGAGCGCCGTAGTGACGCTCGTTCAAACGCCAGTCGCGCTTTACATCAATCCAACTGCGGTCGGCGGCATTCAGCGCGATGTGCGCGGTGTTGATGGCACGCTTCAAACGCGAGGTGTAAAGCAAATCTGCCTTTAGGCCGCTTTCGGCAAGCAACTCGCCGGCCCGCTGGGCCTCAACCCGACCAAGGTCGCTCAAATCAACATCAACCCAACCGGTAAAAAGATTGGCTTGGTTCCAGACGGAGTTGCCGTGGCGCAACAAAATGAGTGTGTATTTAGCGGTCATGGGTTCTAGTTTATCGAGCCAAGAACAAGGTCGAGGCAAACATGGCAGTGCGGCAGCGGCTAACTTAGATGCGTGGCTGTGAAAAAACCGGTCGGGAGCGTGACCCGAGGAACGACGAACCCAAACCGGTTGCGCCGCGTGGATCGATTCATAGCCGCCCTTCCAATGCTGCGCTCGATAAGTAGCCCAATCCTGGTTGATCTGGGGTTTGGGGCGAGCCCAATCACGGCTGTCGAGCTACTGCAGCGAGTGAGCAAAACCAACCCGGAGTGTCAGGTAATCGGCGTTGAGATTGACCGCGAAAGAGTCGAACGGGGTCTCTTGGTTGCCCATTCGAGGTTGCATTTTGCCCTCGGCGGCTTCGAGGTTGCCATGCCGGCCGGTTTCGCTAAGGAAACCAAGGTTGATTTGATTCGAGCCTTCAACGTGCTGCGTCAATACTCTGAGACCGAGGTTGCGGCCTCCTGGAAGATGATGCAGTCGCGGCTAAGCCCTGACGGGCTTCTGGTTGAGGGCACCTGTGACGAAATCGGTCGCTTGGCCAGTTGGGTTACCCTAGACACCAAAGAACCACTGACTTTTACCATTTCGCTTCGGCTAACTGGCCTTGACCTACCCAGCAAGGTTGCCGAAAGGCTGCCCAAGGCCCTGATTCACCGCAATCTGCCGGGCGAAGCTATCCATCGTTATTTGACCGCCCTTGATTCGGCCTGGAAAAAAGCAAGCCCACTTAGCGACTTTGGATCGGTGCAGCGGTGGCTGGCAACTTGCGAAACCATGGTCGAGGGTGGTTGGCCAATCGTTGGAAACCGCAAACGTTGGCGGCTGGGCGAGATCACCGTTGAATGGTCTGCGGTAAAGCCCTAAACCTTGGGAAGTTCGGCTCGGGCGTCCTCAACACTCAAACCGCTTGCGCAGAGCAGATCGACCAGCAGCGGTCGCATCAATAGAATCACGCTAGCCTCATTAATTTGGTCGGCGATTGCAAAGAGTTTTGGGTCGAGTTGGTGAATGATTTCGACGAACTGTTCTTCGGCTTCAAGCAGCCGATCGGGGTTCTCCAGCCCCTCTGATAACACCCGGGTCGCCTGCGCAATCTGCTGAATGAGGTCTTCGAGATACGGTCTGTGCTTGCCGTCGCGCATCAAGAAGTAGACGCGCCGCACAAGCACACGAAGATTCCTGGTCGCCAAATCCATGCCGCGCAGCAACTGCAACTGGCCGGCCAGCTCGTTGCGATACTTCCTGAGAAATGGGGAAATCCGAGAAATTGCTATGGCCGAGTCGAGCGAAAGGCGCCAGTTGTCGACCAAAGGTTGAGTTTTGCGCACCTGACCCAGGGTGGCATCGGCCGCTTTTATGTCAACGTTCTTGAGCGCCAGGGCCAAATCATCGAGGGAACCCAGAAAAACCCCGAAAAGTTTATTGGCATCAAATTTTGCCAAACCACGAGGGTCACGCGGAATCAAAGCCGTGACCAATATGGCCGTGAAACCACCGACCAAACCGTCAATCGATCGGGTGAATACTCCCCCGGCCGGCGCTGGAACGATAAACACCAGCATTGACTGGATTCCCGCGGCGAGCGCAAAGGCCGAACTGCCGCTCATGAATCTGGCAACGCTCAAGCAAATCAGTAGCACCAGGGCCAACTGCCAAACTCCCGGGCCGATGGTGTTGAGCAGCACCTCGCTAAGTGCGATGCCGGTGACCATTCCGCTTGCGGTCTCGATGATGCGGCGAGGTCTGGCATCTCGGGTAAAACCGAGGCTGGTAATCGTAACCGTCACCGCCAACATGGGAACGTGATGGTTCAAAACATAAAAGGCAAACAGGTAAGCACCGGTGGCGGCGATGGATATTTGCAGAATGGGAGCCAGCGATTCGACCAGCCGGCGCGAGGCATCGGGCAGGTTCCAGTGCACCCTGGGCAAGAAACGTTTCGCAGGCCTTTTTGCCACTAGTGCCCGCCACCCATCAGCAGTTTCTTTTGCTTGATGTTGCCAGCTTTGCCGGCATCGGAGGGAACAATCACCTCTTGATTGGCATTTACGTCACCGAATCTGGTTCTGACCATGAGCGCGGCCGTCTCGGGAACCGAGCGCGAGACCAAGCCCAGAGCAATCGGGCCCATTTCATAGTGCTGGGCCACCGAGGTGACTTTGCCACGGGAAGTTTCTTCAAGGGTGCCATCGGCGGTGACAACAAAGATCTCGTCGCCGCGATCTGGAATGTCGTGGCCGGAGCCATCGAGGTGCATAAAGATGAGCCGGCGTGGAGGGTGCCCCAGGTTATGCACCTTTGCCACGGTCTCTTGCCCCCGATAGCAGCCTTTGGATAGGTGAACCGCGGTGGTCAGCCAATCAAACTCATGCGGAAGTGCCTTCTCGTCGACCTCGCTGCTTTGCTGTGGCCGATGGGCTGCGATTCTCAAAGCGTCATAGGCCATTGTTCCGGCCGGTTCGATGGTTTCAAATACCTCTGATGTGCGCTCGAGTGACACCAAGCTTTCGGTCCAACTCCAGCGTGGCGGCGCTCCCTTGGCATAGTGAAAGCCTCCCGGCACCAAACGAGGCCAAGGGTCGTTCCAGATCAGAGCAACGCCATTTGATTGGAAGGCTTGTGGAACCCCTTCGGAGACCTTGCCAACCACCGCGAAATCGGCCGACCGATTCTGCACCGTGACTTTGCGGCGAAATATCATCATGTCGAGCCAGTCGGTGAACTTCTCCGCTTCCCCTTCAAACCAAAGCCAAGTTTGTTCGCCATCGTCAATCAGGTGAATGACCCGTTCGATGTGCCCTTGAGGGTCAAGAAGCAAAGCCTCGGCGCCTTCGGCAACGGCCAGCGAGCGCAGGTTCTGGCTGAGCATGGAATGCAGCCACTCCAAGCGGTCGGGGCCGGCAACCGCAATGATTCCTCGATCTGGCAGGATAACCGCCGCCTGCCCCGCTGCAAGCTTGCGTTGCTCAATCAGCGGGTTGCCAAAGTGGTCTTTTGGTTTCATTTTTTAGCCAATTCGTTCGAGGCGGGCCGAGGCAAGCGGCACGAGGGGTGCGTCTGGCTTGCCAAACTCTCGAACCTCCCAAACCCAAAGCAAAGCGCTTTCTACCGAGCCGTACATGCGCTCTGCATAACCGTATGGTTTCATGGGGCTTAGTTCATCGGCGATGGCGGCTGGCACGAGCCCCTGTTGGGTCTGCAAATCTACTCTGGCGCCCTTGATTTGGCCCGCGTAATATTCCGAAATGCCGCTCGGGTGCAATATTGAGGCGCTGATATTGAAGCCGCCTCGTTTATTGCGAAACTGTTCCAAATCGTCATGGGTTTTTATTTT
>CAZLWT010000169.1:0-3702 GCA_964563325.1 uncultured Rhodoluna sp.
CGAGATTTCTGAATGTGACTGGAGTTCAGACGTGTGCTCTTCCGATCTGTGGTTCGGCATTCTTTGGTTGGCACCATTGTTGATGCCTACTCAAAATTTGAGGAGCTGGAAACGGCAAGAAAAGTTGCGGCTGCCGCAAAAACGACGGGTGGTAATCGATGAGCATAGAAATTGATAACGAATCGGGAGTGGAAGTCGAGGAAACTCGAGTGATGGCTCTTGCAACCTATGCGCTCGACAAGATGCGAATTCATCCGCTAGCCGATCTTGCAATCGCCTTTGTTGACGAGGCAGCAATGGCAGAACTTCATGAGGAATGGATGGACGAGCCCGGCCCGACCGACGTGCTGAGCTTTCCGATGGATGAACTTCGCCCGGGCAGCGCGGCAGACCTAACTCCAGCTGGCCTTTTGGGCGACATAGTGGTTTGCCCGCAGGTTGCCGCCAAACAAGCGAGCGAGGCCGGTCATGAAACCATCAACGAAATCCTGCTGCTCACCACTCACGGAATATTGCACCTCCTAGGTTTTGACCACGCAGAACCTGATGAACATGCCGAAATGTTTGGCATTCAAGGTGAAATTTTGGCTGGATTTTATGCTCAAGAGAATGCCGCAAAAGGTAGCTAGTTGACGTCATTTGAGGTTTGGAGCGCGGCACTTCTTGCCTTGGCAACGGTTTTGGCGGCGGTCGCCGTGGCCGCGCTTCGAGCCGATGAACTACAGCGAGCCAAAGCAGAATCCATCGCGTTTCTCAGAATCGCACTGACCGGAATTTTCGGCGTGGTCATCGGTCAAATTATGGTTCCAACCGGGGCCACCTGGTGGGCGGTTTCACTGCTAGCGGTCTTGCTAATGCTGTTGTTGCTGGCCCTGTCTCAGTTTGCGGCAAAATTTCTGGGCGCCTCTAAGTTCGCGTCGACCATGGTCCGATTATTTGCCTCACCGATAAACTCAATCAACTTATTTTTCACGCCACTTTCACTGCCTAAACGTGAGCAGCCCGAGGAGTTCGAACAGGAACTTCTTGACTCGGTTGAAGAATTCGGTGAGACGATTGTGCGTGAAATTATGGTGCCAAGAATCGACATGGCAACCATTCAGGGCGACTCGAGCCTCAATCGAGCCATGGGGATTTTTCTTAGCCGTGGTTATTCGAGGCTTCCGGTGGTGGGTAAGTCTGTGGATGACATTAGCGGCGTTCTGTACATCAAAGACGTTGCAAGGTTGCTCTATGAATCACCCGAGAAACTCGCAATCTCGGATGCCGCATCGATGGCTCGAAAGGCAATTTTCGTTCCCGAATCCAAACCGGTTGACGACCTGCTGCGCGAGATGCAACTGAGTTCAACTCACATTGCGATCATTGTCGACGAGTATGGTGGGGTTGCCGGCTTGGCCACGATGGAAGACGTCATCGAGGAAATCGTCGGTGAAATCTCGGACGAGTACGATCGGGAAATCGCAGATTTAGAGCAGTACGAACCTGGCAAATACCGGGTCAGCGCAAGATTTCCACTTTTTGAGTTGGGTGAACTATTCAAACTCGATTTGGACGACGAGGATGTCGACTCAATCGGTGGGTTGCTAACCAAGCTGCTCGGTCGACTTCCAAGAAGTGGCGATTCGGTTGTGACCTCTGGGTTGCTGCTTACCGCTGACCGCATCGAGGGTCGCAGAAAAAGATTGATTACCGTTTTGGTATCCAAGCAAACAGATCTACTAGATGCTGAAGGCGCCTTTGTTGAGCCGACCGCGGAAAACGAAGGCAAATAATGACGGATTTTAGAGCTGGTTTCGCCTCTTTTGTGGGCCGACCAAATGTTGGAAAATCAACACTTACCAATGCTTTGGTGGGTGAAAAAGTCGCAATCACCAGTTCGAAGCCGCAGACCACCCGTCGTGCCATTCGTGGAATCGTGCACCGTGCAAACGGTCAGCTGATTTTGGTTGACACTCCCGGTCTGCACCGACCACGAACGCTGCTGGGCGAAAGGTTGAACGATCTGGTCGATTCAACCTTGGCCGACGTCGACGTAATCGGTTTCTGTGTCCCAGCAAACGAGAAAATAGGTCCGGGGGATACCTTCATCAATGAGCAACTGAGCAGTTATCGCCGCGCCAAAAAAATTGCGATCGTCACCAAGAGCGAACTTGTTTCAAGAGAAGCCCTGGCCGCCCAACTGCTTGCCATATCCCGTTTGCGTGATTGGGAGGCAATAATTCCAGTTTCCGCAACCGCTGGTGAGCAACTGGAAGAACTGACCGAGCTTCTTGTGAGCATGATGCCGAAGTCAAAACCGCTTTACCCGGCTGATGCCGTCACCGACGAGTCTCTTGAGGCAAGAATTTGCGAGCTTATTCGGGAGGCGGCTCTAGAGGGCGTGCGCGATGAACTGCCTCACTCTTTGGCCGTGACCATCGATGAAATGGGGCCGCGAGAGGGCAAGAACCTCTTTGACATTCACGCAAACATTTTTGTGGAGCGCGACTCTCAGAAAGCAATCATCATCGGCCATGCCGGTTCGCGTCTGAAAGACGTGGGAAGTCGCTCTCGTGCCGAGATTGAGAAGTTGGTCGGTTCTAAAGTTTTCCTGGGTCTTCGAGTTAAAGTGGCTCCCGATTGGCAGCGCGACCCAAAGCAACTTGGGAAATTAGGTTTCTAGGGCTGCAATAGGGGCTGTGCTAACCTGTTTAGGTGTTCTTGTTGCTACTTCTTAGTGGCCGCGACGAGGCCTAAACTGGCCTTCTTCGTCGCGGTGCCTTCTCGTGGCTGACCCAACAACATTTTCAGGAGAACGCAATGCAAAATACCCAAAAACCATCGGGCATGCCGATTCACAAGTATGAGCCGTTTCACGAGCAGATCACCGTTGCCCTAAACGATAGAACTTGGCCGAGTAAGCGCATAACCGAGGCACCAAGATGGTGTGCTGTGGATTTGCGCGATGGCAACCAGGCACTAATCGACCCGATGAGCCCAGAACGCAAACTCAAAATGTTTCGGCTACTTGTCAAAATGGGGTACAAGGAGATAGAGGTCGGCTTTCCATCGGCCAGCCAGACTGACTTTGATTTTGTGCGAGAACTAATCGAGCAGGGCGAAATCCCTGACGACGTGACCATACAGGTTTTGACTCAGGCGAGAGATCACCTGATTGAACGCACCTTCGAGTCAATTCGAGGTGCCAAGCGAGCCATTGTTCATTTCTATAATTCAACCTCGGTGCTTCAAAGGCGAGTGGTGTTCAATCAGGACAAAACCGGTATCAAGGCCATAGCCTTGGCCGCGGCCGAGAAATGCTTGTCTCTAGAGCACACGGTGCCAGAAACCGAAATTTTCTACGAGTATTCACCCGAGTCTTACACCGGCACCGAGTTAGAGTACGCCGCCGAGGTCTGCAACGCGGTTATCGCCGTCATCAAGCCAACCCCCGAGCGCAAGATGGTCATCAATCTTCCAGCCACGGTTGAGATGACCACCCCCAACATTTACGCAGACTCAATCGAGTGGATGGATCGGCACCTGGATTGCAGAGACAGCGTTCTAATTTCCCTTCACCCGCACAACGACCGTGGCACGGCTGTTGCCGCCGCCGAATTAGGCTACCTAGCCGGCGCGGATCGCATTGAGGGTTGTCTATTTGGAAACGGGGAGCGCACCGGAAACGTGTGCCTGGTGACGCTGGGCCTCAACCTGTTC
>CAZLWT010000170.1:0-3670 GCA_964563325.1 uncultured Rhodoluna sp.
CAAGAGCCAAGGGTTTGACCGAGCGCACAGTAATCATGCGACATGCCTTCCGTAACGCCCTGATTCCACTCACCACGATCATTGCGGCCGATTTCGCCGGAGTTATTGGTGGCGCCATCATCACCGAGCGAGTTTTTGGCTGGGTCGGCATGGGAACCCTATTCAACAAGGCAATCGGCGGGCAAGACTTGAACCTGCTGATGGGTGTGTTCTTCGTCACGAGTTCGCTTGCGGTGCTAGCGAACCTGGTCGCCGACTTGCTTTACTCAGCTCTTGACCCTCGCATCAGAATTGGAAGATAAGCAATGGCCAAGAAAAAGACAGACTCCGCAGTATCCGGAGAAAATGCAATCGCGCTTCAAGAAACCGCAGGGCTGAGCCAGAATCAGATTGTTTTCCGCAGGTTCCTTCGCCACCGTGCAGCCATGATTTCGGTGGTAAGCCTCGTTTTCATCATTCTCTTCGTGTTTAGCGCGGCTGGTTTGCGTTTCGGTTCCGACCGAAATGCCGCAACCACACCTGGTTGGTGGCCCTACTCAATCACGGATCTTTCCGAAATGTCGTCGAAAAACTGTGCCGAGGGTTTGGTGGGATGCCCGACAATCGATATCTTGCCGGCTTTCATTGATGGCACTTCAATGGCGTTCGGCAAACATCCGTTTGGTCAAGATGACATTGGCAGAGACTACTTTGCTCTGGTTATGCGCGGTGCCGAACAGTCCATCCAAATCATGCTCATCATCGGAAGCATCGGCGCCCTCCTCGGCACTGTTATCGGAGCCATCTCTGGCTTCTTCCGTGGTTGGGTGGATGCGGTACTGATGCGTTTGACCGACTTCATCATCACCATTCCGACCCTGATTATCGGCGCGGTGATTGGCTTCAAGGTGGGAAACCTCGGAGTTACTCTGCTTGGTGTATTTCTGGGTCTCTTCGCTTGGACAGGTCTTTCCAGACTGGTGCGTGGAGAGTTCCTAAGCCTTCGAGAGCGTGAGTTCGTCGATGCAGCCCGGGTAGCCGGAGCCTCGAACCGCCGAATCATCTTCAAGCACATTCTGCCTAACGCGGTTGGAGTAATCATCGTTTCGGTGACCCTGCTGATGTCGGGAGCTATTCTTCTCGAAACAGGTCTTAGCTACCTTGGTTTCGGTGTCGTTGCCCCAGACGTTTCACTTGGAAGCCTGATTAGTCAGTACCAAACCTCATTCAGCATTCGCCCATGGCTTTTCTGGTGGCCCGGCTTCCTTATCGTGTCTATCGCGCTGTGTGTCAACTTCATCGGTGACGGGTTGCGTGATGCCTTTGACCCACGTCAGAAGCGTCGCATCACTCGCCGCGACCTCGCTAAGGCTGATACCGCTTCAAAGGGTGCCTAATGAGCCACGAACTGCAAAAGACCCAACGCGATGATCGGAATCAGAACGGCCGCTGCGCCCAAGTAGTTGAAGCGAACGTTGAGTTGCTGCTTGCGGGCAAAGGTTTCGGATTGCGTGCTGAGCGCATCAATCTTGCTTCGAAGCAAGAAAGCGGCAACACCGCTGGCGCTTCTGGGGGAGTCTGCTGCTCTGATGTTTCCAGCAGCCTCGATTCCCAAGCCCTTAATTTCTTGTCGGCCGATACCGCGCGAGGAGTAGCGATTGGGTGCGGGTGCCACCCAAATGGCGAAGTGACGTTGGTCGACGTAGATGGTCAGGGCAAATTTGTTATTGACGCTGGTAATGTCGCGGTAGTCGATTTTGACGGTTCGCAGGGGATTGACTATGAGCAGTTCATGCTCACCCAGTCTCAGTTTGGGTCGGATGAAAATCAACCAGCCGGTGCTAACTGTTGCGGCGGCAACGCATCCACCCGCCAGAGCATCAGTTTGGTTGCCAGCAACAACAAGTTGAACACAAAACAAAATCGCCATGAGGATGACAAAGGCGCCCATGACGAGGTTGCTGAGCGGTCGAAAAATTTCGGGTTTGGTCATGAACCAATCCTCGCAGGTACTTCAAAGATCCAGGACGGAAAATAGCCATGAACGACAACCAACCGATTCTTAAAGTTGAGAATTTTAACGTCGAATTTTGGGTAGACGGCGTCTGGTATCCAGCCGCTATCGACATGAACTACGAGGTGGTTGCCGGTGAGGTTTTGGCAATCGTCGGTGAGTCTGGCTCGGGTAAGAGCTCTAGCTCAATGGGTCTAATGGGTCTATTGGCCTCGAATGCACGGGTAACCGGCAGCGTGAAGGTCAAGGGAACCGAAATGCTTGGGGTCTCTGACAAGCTGGTCCGAAAGTTCCGCGGTCGCGAGGTCGCCTTTATCTTCCAAGAGCCGATGACCGCCATGAACCCGGTATATACGGTCGGTTTCCAGATTGTTGAGGTGCTTCGCACCCACTTTGACATGGGGCCAAAAGAAGCCAAGGTACGCGCCATCGAACTAATCACCATGGTTGAACTTCCTGATCCGAGCAATACCTTCGACAAGTACCCACACCAGCTTTCCGGTGGACAACGTCAACGCGCGATGATCGCTCAGTCGCTCGCCTGTGACCCGGCACTTTTGATTGCCGATGAACCAACTACGGCTCTCGATGTCACGGTGCAAGCTGAAATCCTCGATCTAATGCGAAACCTGCGTTCAAAGCTCAACTCGGCCGTACTGCTCATCACTCACGACATGGGCGTTGTTGCTGACCTGGCCGATCACATCCTGGTTATGAAGGATGGAATCACCGTTGAGAAAGACACCGTAGGCAACATATTTAACCACCCGAAGCACCCGTACACCCAGCAGTTGTTGGCTGCTGTTCCAAAGCTCGGTTCGGTCGCGGTTCGCACCTTAGAAAAGGTTGAGGGTTCTCAGGTTCCCGTTCTAAAGCTCGAAAATCTTGTAATTGAGTACCCCAAGCGCGGACGCATTCCGGCTTTCCGAGCCGTTTCCGATTTCAACTTGGAAATTTTCCCTGGCGAAATCGTCGGTCTGGTTGGTGAATCCGGATCCGGAAAAACCACCGTCGGAAGGGCTGCAATTGGTCTGATTCCGGTTAAATCCGGTTCGATTCAGGTCGTTGGCAAGGAGATTGCCGGGGCGTCTATGAAAGAGTTGCGCGGCATTCGTCGCCACACCGGAATTGTCTTCCAAGATCCAGCCAGCTCACTAAACCCGAGACTTCCTATTGGTGAAAGCATCGGCGAGCCAATTTTGTTGGCTGGGCTCATGAAGGGCAGCGAACTCAACCTCAAGGTTGAGGATTTGCTCGACTCGGTTGAACTTCCAAGAAGTTACCGCAACCGTTACCCTCACGAACTATCCGGTGGTCAGCGTCAGCGCGTTGGAATCGCACGCGCACTCGCCCTAACGCCAGATCTATTGATTGCAGATGAGCCGACTTCGGCTTTGGATGTTTCTGTGCAGGCTAGATTCTTGGATCTTCTTCAGGGGCTGCAGGAGCAACTCAAGTTCGCTTGTCTCTTCATCAGTCATGACCTAGCAGTGGTCGACATTCTTTCTCACCGAATTGCAGTAATGCAAAATGGTGTTTTGGTTGAGGTCGGTTCGCGAGATGACATTTTGAAAAACCCTCAAAACGCTTACACCCAACGTTTGATAGCGGCAGTCCCAATCCCAGACCCGGCCCTTCAGAAAATTCGACGGGAAGCTCGTTTAGCCAGCAAGTAAA
>CAZLWT010000171.1:0-3640 GCA_964563325.1 uncultured Rhodoluna sp.
TGCTTGGGCTTTGTTTCGGTTCACAACTTTTGGCATCGGCGGCCGGTGGGCAGGTCTATAAATCCGAGGTTGCCGAGCTTGGTTGGACAAAGGTTGCGATGACCGAAGCGGCCAAAGCAGACCCCGTGATCTCGGCGCTCGGTGAAAACCCCGACGTCTTTCACTTTCACTACGACACTTTTGACCTGCCCGAAAGCGCCGAATTGCTCGGCGAAACCAACGGCATCAAGCAGGCCTTCCGGGTTGGCAACAAGGCCTGGGGCACCCAGTTTCACATCGAAATCGGGCTCTCGCAGCAACTCAGTTGGCTTACCACCTATCGCAGCCTGTTCGAGAGCGAGGGGCTCTCGATCGACGATCAGGTGAACCAAACCCATGAACGATGGATGGCGCACCGCGACCGCAGTTGGGCGATGGGCCGAGCCTTTGCGCAGCAGGTCTTGGCGCAGGCGGCAACCCGCGCCTGACCCGCGCTTAAACTCAACTCAAACTAGCTGCGGTGCTGGAAGGTTCCCAACTCAGAGGACCAGGTGCTGTAAGGCTCAAGCATCAGGATTTGACCGCTGTCGGTTCCGGCGACCAACACTCCGTTAGCCATTTGGGTGAGGCTGCGGATTCGCTCGCCAACCGCAATCGGTTCAACGTATCTGACCGCGCCCGCCTCATACCTGAGGCGATACAGGGTCTTGCTCTGCATGCCAGCCACGAATAGGTCGTTGCCCGGGTATCGCTTGCTGGCGGCCCACCACTTGGCAAAAGCCGGGCCAGAGTTTTGCACGATCTCGCTGGTGCCGATGGAAGGAAGCCAAGCGTAAACCGGCAATGGCGCGACACCCGATGACCCCTCGATGCCGGGCTTGTCTTTGGGGTCATTCGGCACGTAAGCCGTGCCGTACGAGGCGTCGGGCCAACCGTAGTTAACGCCCTTCTTCAAGATGTTTAGTTCGTCGCCCCCACGAGGGGCGTGCTCGGTCTCAAAAAGTTGAGTCTTGCCACTGAACTTCACTAGCGCCATTCCCTGGGGGTTTCGAAGGCCGGACGAAAAAACGTTGTACTTCGATTTACTGTCGATGCGCAAAACCGATCCCAGTTGCGCCTTGATTTTGGCCGGCAGCGATGGAGTTGTGCCCGCCAAATTGAACTGGTCTCCAGTGCTCAGATAAAACTCTTGCACCGCAGGGTTCTTCCAGCTCGTCTTCGGAATCATCACGACCCGGCCACCAGACTGGTTCATTCTGACATCGCCACCAACTGATGGCGGAAAGCAAGCCGACTTGAAAATCTTGACCGATGGCTGGGCAACCGCGGTGGTGGTCAGGCTCAGTTCATATTCGGCAAGGTTTACGTTTCGACAGTTGGTGGCCTCTGTCCATGACGCGAATGAGACCAACACCTTTATGAAACCGGGGTGCGCGGTTGGCGAGGCGGTGTTCACCCTAAAATCAAGGGTGCGAAATTTAGTAGCGCCGGTGTAAGAGAAATCGACTACACCGATTGGAGTTTCTGAAAACGTGGCTGGCAGTGGCTGCAGGTTGACGATATGCACCGGGTGCAGTGGCTCGCGGCCACCATTCATCGTGTCGACGCCTGCATCAAAGTTAGCATCTTGTTCCATGGCCAAGACTTTCTCGTCTTGGTACTTGGTGACCCAACGAGTTAGGAAGCCGGGTGAAACCAAGGTTTTCATGACCCCGTAAAAGTGTGTCGAAATGGTGCTTGCCGTAATCGAGGTTTCGGCCGCCGCTGGCGCACCGAACAGGGCAATCGAGCCAACGATCGCCAGGCTCAAAACTGTTGAGATTATTCGCTTCATGCTTCAACCCTAGCAAGTGACTTTTTGGCTTAATATCGATGGATGAGCGCTCAAACAGAACTTAAGACATTCCTCTGGTTTAACGGAAACCTCGAAGATGCACTCGATTTTTATGCCAAGACTTTGGATGACGTTGTCATTCATAACCAGAACCGTCAGGGGCCGGGTGGGCCACTTTTCACAGCCGAATTCTCAATCGCCGGGCACGAAATGATTGCGCTCAACTGGGCTGATGGTCCGGTCTTCAACGATTCGATTTCGCTTGCCCTCAGCTGCGACGGCCAGGCCGAAACCGATCGCCTTTGGGATGCCCTCACCGCCGAGGGTGAAGCCGGACAATGCGGTTGGCTCAAGGAAAAGTTTGGGTTGTCCTGGCAGGTTATCCCTCGTCAAATGGGTTTGCACCTTGGCAACCCAGACCCGGCCAAAGCCGCCTATGCCATGGCCGCGATGGGCAAGATGACCAAGATTGTGATCGCTGACCTTTACGAATAGGGAAACTCTTAGCCAATGCATCGGCTAGCCTAAGAGCAAGTTAGATAACCAGCTTGGGGCCGGAATGTTGATTTTTCTTAAAGTAATGCTCGTGGTGCTGACCGCGTACACGCCTTCGCCGAGCCTGACACCGGGGGCGTTGAACCACGGTGTGACGCAGGCCAACATCCATCGCACAATATGTGTTTCGGGCTACACGGCGACGATTCGCCCGCCGTCTTCTTACACAACCGGGCTGAAGCGCCAGCAGTTGGCCTCTGGCTATGCGGTGAATCACAACATGTCGACCTCGGCTTATGAAGAAGACCACCTGATTTCGCTTGAACTCGGGGGCAGTGCCGCCGACCCCAAGAATCTTTGGCCAGAACTTTATGCCGGGGCACAAGGGGCGAGGGTCAAAGACCGAATCGAAAACAAACTTCACAGCCTGATTTGCAGTGGGCAGATTTCGCTGCATGCCGCCCAAAAGGCAATTGCAACCGATTGGGTTGGTGCCTACCGAAAATACATCGGGCCGATTGGTTCTTCTACGGTGGTTTCATCCGGCGGTTCGCACCACACCAAAGGCAAACTTGACCCACAGTTTGCAACCTGTAAGGCCGCCAACGCGGCCGGATATGGCCCTTACTTCAAAGGCACCGACCCTGAGTTTTACTGGTATCGCGACGCCAACAGCGATGGCAAAGACTGCTAGCAAGGCTTGTGGTGGGCGAGGCCGTGCGGCTGAGGCTATCCATCGCGCTTTGAATATCGAGTGAAAATACTCGAAATTTTGCCTGGCCACCCACCATTGACGCCCTAGGGAGCGCCGAATGTCGCCAGCGTCAGTAGGCTAAAAGTAGTTCTAAACGGGGATAGCACCAACACGCATAAATGGGGGCAATAATGGCTGCAAAAATTTCGCCAGAATCTGTGGGCATAATCAAAAACTTAGGTGAGGCCAGACTTAGGTTTCTGTATTCTGGGATTTTGACGCTGTCGATAGGTGCCACAATCGCAGTTGCAACCAATCAGGGGGTGGGCCTGACTCTGGGGGTTGCGCTCATCGTTGCCGGTATCGTGCTCGGCACCACCTACGGTTTTCGGTACTTTGAGCAGAGCAAGAATCCTTATTTCAGCATTGCGCTTAGTGACGTCAAGAAGCACAAACGAGCGCTTCGTAGCGGGATAAAGCGCCTCGCACAGTTTGAAAAAGGGCAGATGGAACATGTCAGAGCCGCCAAAGCCGCACTCCTTCGAGCGCGTCAAGCCCAGGCTGAGATTGAGTCCAAGCTGGCTTCTAACACTCGCAAGATTCAATATCTTTCAGATAAAAAGGGCAACAAAGTCGCC
>CAZLWT010000172.1:0-3627 GCA_964563325.1 uncultured Rhodoluna sp.
GTGGCTTCCTTCCTGCCTCGCTAATCGAGCTTCGCCGTGTTCGCGACCTAGCACCTTACCTGGGCCAAAAAGTCGAAGCCAAGATTCTGGAACTCGACAAGAACCGCAACAACGTTGTTCTGTCGCGTCGCGCACTGCTCGAAGAGAGCCAGTCGGCTAGCCGCAGCACCTTCCTTGCCGACTTGGCCAAGGGCCAGATCCGCACCGGTGTTGTTTCATCCATCGTCAACTTTGGTGCGTTCATCGACCTCGGTGGCGTGGACGGCCTCGTGCACGTTTCAGAACTTAGCTGGAAGCACATTGAGCACGCCAGCGAAGTTGTTGAAATCGGCCAGGAAGTCACCGTTGAGGTTCTCGAGGTTGACCAGGACCGCGAGCGTGTATCGCTCTCGCTCAAGGCAACCCAAGAAGACCCATGGCAGGTATTCGCCCGCACCCACGCAATCGGTCAGTACGCACCTGGCAAGGTAACCAAGTTGGTTCCTTTCGGTGCGTTCGTTCGCGTGGCAGACGGCATCGAAGGCCTAGTTCACATCTCAGAGCTTTCTTCGAAGCACATCGAGCTAGCCGAGCAGGTTGTTTCGGTTAACCAGGACGTCTTCGTCAAGGTAATCGACATTGACCTAGACCGTCGTCGCATTTCGCTGTCACTCAAGCAGGCAATCGAAGAGGTTGACCCTGAGGGCACCGACTTCAACCCATCGCTTTACGGCATGGCTGCTGACTTCGACGAAAACGGCCAGTACAAGTACCCAGAGGGCTTCGACTCGAAGACCAACGAATGGAAGCCAGGATTCGAGGAAGCCCGCGCCAAGTGGGAGACCGAGTATGCCGAAGCACACACCCGTTGGGAAGCGCACAAGAAGCAGGTTTTGGCCTTCAACGAGGCCCAGGCAGCACTGCCTGAAACCAACTCGGCTTCTGAGGCAACCTCATACAGCTCAGGCGAAGAGACCGGCACCCTTGCCGGTGACGAGTCACTAGCTGCATTGCGCGACAAGCTAAAGAGCGCAGAGTAATAACTGTTTGAAATAGTGGGAGGTCGGACTTCGGTTCGGCCTCCTTCGCTATTTATCGAAGTTCACGCGTTGAACCCCTGCGAGTAGGCTAGAGATATGTTTTTGATAGGGCTGACCGGGGGGATTGCAGCTGGTAAATCCACAGTTGCAAGACGTTGGGTTGAGCACGGGGCCATCGAAATAGACGCGGATCAATTGGCTAGGGATGTCGTTCAGCCCGGCACTGCGGGCGCCGCTAAAATTCATGAAGCCTTCGGGTCGGAAGTTTTCGATGTCAATGGTGACCTAGACCGAAAAGCCTTGGCCTCGGTGGTATTTCATGATTCCGCAAAACGAACTCTCCTAGAACAAATCATCCACCCCGAAGTCAGGCGCCGGGTCACCGAGATTCTTTCAACGCTTCCCGACGACAGCATTGTGATCTATAACGTGCCACTGCTCGTTGAGGCCGAGATTGTCATGCCCTTTGATAAGGTGGTCACCGTTGAAGCCCCGCAGGAACAACAGATTGCCAGGCTCATAAAGCACCGTGGAATGACGGAGTCTGAAGCGCTCAGCCGAATCAGAGTGCAAGCCACACCGGCTCGACGCGCAGCCAGAGCAGACGCCATTTTGAGCTCCAATCAGGACATTGAGGGTCTCATAAAGCATGCCGATAACCTATGGCACGAAATAGTTCGGGAAGCAACGGCCAAGAAAAGGTCTTGAGTTAATAAGACATGGAACCCACACGCTCGTTCGCGCCTTTTGAGGTAATCAGCGAATACACACCCTCCGGTGATCAGCCAAAGGCTATCGCCGAACTCGCCAAGCGCATTAATAATGGCGAGAAGGATGTCGTGCTGCTCGGAGCCACCGGAACTGGAAAATCCGCAACTACGGCGTGGCTAATCGAGGCTGTCCAACGCCCAACCTTGGTGCTTGCCCATAACAAGACCCTTGCGGCCCAACTCGTGAACGAGTTTAGGGAACTGCTTCCCAACAACGCCGTTGAGTACTTCGTTAGCTACTACGACTACTACCAACCAGAGGCTTATCTTCCGCAGAGCGACACCTTCATCGAGAAGGACTCCTCAATAAATGAAGAGGTCGAGCGACTTCGATACAAGGCGACCATGAATCTGCTAAGCCGTCGCGACGTAATTGTGGTTTCCACGGTTTCTTGCATCTACGGTCTTGGCGCTCCAGCCGAATACCTCGAACAGAGCATGCCAATCCACGTGGGTGATCGAATCGACCGCGATGTGCTGATCCGCAAGTTCATCGCCATGCAATACAAGCGCAACGACATTGATTTCTCAAGAGGCAACTTCCGGGTCAAGGGTGACACAATCGAAATCATCCCCGTCTACGACGACCTAGCGGTTCGAATCGAACTGTTCGGCGACGAAGTCGAAGCGATTTACACACTTCACCCCCTAACCGGTGATGTCGTGAGTTCGGAGAAGACAATTTCCGTCTTCCCGGCCTCCTACTATGTTGCGACGCCAGAGCGCATGGGTGCCGCTATTGAGGCCATCGAAGAGGAAATGACTTGGCGAGTAAAAGAACTTGAGACCCAAGGCAAACTGCTCGAGGCACAGCGCCTCAAGATGCGCACGACCTTCGACCTTGAAATGATTCGAGAACTGGGATTCTGCTCTGGGATCGAGAACTATTCACGCCACATCGATGGCCGCGAACCCGGGTCGTCACCCAGTTGCCTGCTCGACTATTTCCCCGATGATTTTCTAACCGTCATAGACGAATCTCACGCGACGGTTCCGCAAATCGGTGCGATGTTCGAGGGGGATTCCTCTAGAAAGCGAACTTTGGTCGAGCATGGCTTTCGCCTTCCGTCGGCCCTCGACAATCGACCCCTCAAGTGGTCGGAATTTCAAGAGCGGGTGGGTCAGACGGTCTATCTTTCTGCGACACCGGGAAAATACGAAATGGGCGTCAGTGACGGCGTGGTCGAGCAGATCATTAGGCCAACGGGTCTGGTTGACCCGGAAATCGTCATCAAGCCGATCAAGGGTCAGATTGATGATCTACTCGAGGAAATTCGGGTTAGAGCCGAACGCGACGAGCGAGTACTGGTCACGACCCTGACGAAGAAAATGTCGGAGGAACTCACCGACTTCCTCACCGAGGCCGGGGTTCGGGTCAGGTACCTACACAGCGATGTCGACACCCTCAGGCGAGTGGAGCTCTTGAGAGAGCTTCGATCAGGCGTGTTCGATGTGCTTGTCGGCATCAACCTTCTGCGAGAGGGACTTGACTTGCCCGAGGTTTCCTTGGTCAGCATTTTGGATGCTGACAAAGAGGGCTTTTTGCGTTCAACCACCTCGCTAATTCAAACCATCGGGCGTGCCGCCAGAAACATAAATGGTCAGGTGCACATGTACGCCGATAACATCACCGATTCGATGGCTCGCGCAATCGATGAAACCAACCGCCGCCGCGAGAAACAGGTCGAGTACAACCGCGCGATGGGCGTTGACCCGCAACCACTCAGAAAAAAGATCGCCGATATCACCGATCAGATTCTGCGTGAGGAACAAGACACCGCCGAACTATTGGAAAAGTCCAAACAGCGACGCAGCCGCGACGGCAAGCCCGTTGTGCC
>CAZLWT010000173.1:0-3590 GCA_964563325.1 uncultured Rhodoluna sp.
GCAAGATTCCGCTCTTGTGTTCTAACCAAAACTCAAAATTGTTTAGGTCTTTGGTGGCATAGGTTCGCTTCGTTGATGAGCGAACGCCCTGGCCGACGTCACCGAAATAGGCTTTGGGTCTGGGTGGAAATACTGCAAGTAGATCGTCTGCATCGGCTTCCAACTCTTCGAGTGTGGAGCCGTTTAGTCGCTTGGCGTAAAACTCGGTCAGGCCTTTGGCTTCGATTACTTGTTGGCGCAGCTGCTCGGTGCTTGGGGCTGTGTCAGCACTTGGCGTGGTCTCAGGTTCTGGGTTTATGTTCTGGTCTGTCATGTTGTCTTCCTGGTCAGGCCGGCAAGCCCTATTGCTCACCGGCGCAGCGGTTTGGGTTATTGGTTTAGAAACTTGTAGCGGGAGATTTCTGCCTGGGTGGCGAAGCGGTATCGCTCCGTCTGGTTAGCCAGGTGTTCGTCTGCTTCGGCCGCGGTGTATTCGTTGACTTTGGAGCTGTTGGCCAGGTAGACGACCGGCCGGGTATCCGGTTCCGGTTCGACGTAGTAGCGCACCTGATCCAGGTGAATCTCGGAAGGCTTCCAAGGTTGCGCGGTCATGTAGGCGACAAGTGCAGCTGATGGGTTCGCGTTGATTGCTCTCGGCATCCCCGGGTGCATGGTGTATTCGCCGAGGAACACTTGCAAGCTGCTGTCGGTGTCAATCTCGGCAAGCAACGGTGATACTCGCTCCATGAGCTCCAAAAGACTGCTTTGGGCTTTGGCCAGGGTGGTGCTGATGTTTGCTATCCACTGACCGCGAAGCGTCGCGTCTGAAACTAGGGCGGCTAGTTCGTTGATTGCTTTCATGTTTGCGAGTTCGGCCTGACGTGAATCGGTCTCGGCGTTTGCAAGTTTGAATCGTGCGGTCTCTTTGACGTCTGAAGACGGAATCGGCTTGCCATCGCGAACCGCTGCCTTGCTGTCGGTTTCCCAGGTGGCGTCGACGTTCACCTTGTCGACTTCGGCATCTTCAAAAGATGCTTTTGCGTCATAGAAGGCGGAGAGTGTTTGGTCGCATAGTTTCTTCGCGACCTGGATGGTCTTTGGAGCGTGAGTCCAGTCGATGGTCGACGATAGGAGCTGGTCGACTTGTTGCGTGGGTGAGTAGGTCATTATTTCTCGATTCTTGGTTTAGCCACTTTGTCGGTGGCGGGTTTTGTTTGTTGCGATGTTTGAAGTCCGCGACGGAGTGCGTCGCCGGTGGCGTTCAGGTTCCGGGCGTCGAAGGCGGCCAAGGCGGCCTGGAGTGCTTTGTGTGAACGTTTGGCGCGCTGTTCCCAGTAGCGGCGAAATGCTTCGCTGCGTTCCAGGTCAGTTTCGTAGCCGGTTAGTTTTGGAATCACTCCGACCACTTGTCTCTCTTGGCTCGTTTCGCGAGCTTGAGTTTGTTGCGTGCTCGCTTCTGGGCTTTTGCTTTGTGTGTCGGCCAGACGAGTTCTGCCATTAGAAGGTCTCCTGATCGTCGATAAGTGTCTGGGGTGTTTCGCTGTTCGTCCACCCTCCCCTAAAGGGGAGAGGTGCGAACGGACGCTCCAAACTGTCCCGCTGTTCGTTGTCCGCTTTGTCCGTATGAACGGACGCGGACGCGAACACGCTAGCGAGCCGGTATTTATCACCGCGGGGGTTTTTATCTATCTCGATAGTTCCGGCGTCTGACAGCGTGTTTATGGTCTTGTAGAAGGCTGTTTTCTTCAATCCCTCGGATTCGACAACGGTTCTAACTGCCGAGCTGTTGATCCAGGAGCCATCCTTTGGAATGGCCGCGAGCACCTTGGAGTGATTCCATCCTGAGGTTTGCTCCAAGTCTGCTGACGCTACCAAAACGCCGGCGGACGCGGTATCCGATAGGTCGACGTTTAGCAACTTGAAAACCAGTTGCTCACGCTCCGACCCATTTTTTGACTTGAGCAAGTTCGCCTTATAGGTGGTGACAGACTTCTCCATCCGCCAGGTCATATCGGCCATAGCGTTTAGTTGGATGCTGCCGCTCATCCCTGAGTCGTCGGCCTTGGTTGAGTGAGCCACGATAACCACTGACGCGAGCCCGCGAGACTCTCGAATAATTGCCTGAGCAAACTCTTGGATGAAGTTGACTTCAGACTGCGAAGACAAGTTGGCTCCACCGGCAAACACTGCAAGGGTGTCGATAATCACGAGGGCGACGCCTGACTGCACGCCGGTCAAAAAGTTTTCTTGCTGACTTTTGTTTCCGACGTTGAAGGTCTCGAATATCGGAATGAGTGTGTCGTCAATCACTTGGCCGTGATGCTTTGACCACGCCTCGAAGCGTTCCACGATAAAGACGGCATTACCTTCAAGTGCCAGGTAAATAACGCCACCTTGCTTCACGTCCCGATTCATCCAGGCTTGGCCGGTGGCGATGGTTGCCGCCCAGGATTGCACCAAGAAACTTTTCGCGGTTGCTTCACGGCCAGTGACGAACACGATCGAGCCTTGAGGCAACACTTCATCGATTAGCCACTCTGGTCTTGGTCGGTTGGCGATGTCACTCATGAGCGTTTGGTGCTTCGCCCATTCTTGGAAGGCGTTCATCGGCGACCCGCCTTTGCGCTCCAGGCATCCACCAAACGGTTATGGCTGATTATTGCGATATCGCGCTGATACTCGGCTTCGGATACTTTTGCCAAACTTTGCTCGATGGCAATTTCATCGAACCCAAGCTGCATAACCATGCCAGTCATGAGCCCGGCATCGAATAAGCTGCGGTCACGTTCCGACAGACTTTCAGGATTGACGTTCTCATAAGTGAAAACTTCAATAGCGCAGTGACAGTGGTCAACCGTAGAATTGTCCTGTGATAGTTGCAGGTGCTTAGTTGCATCTTTGGAGCCCAGGTCTTGGTCGGCCTGGGTTCTGTCTTTAACTTCGAGCAACTCCATCACCGCCGCGGCTTGCGGTAGTTGCAGCAGAAAAGAAAAGCCGCAAGGCATCGGTTTGCTCGTTGCTGAATGAAGGGAACGTCGAGACTATCTGTCGCGCGTAATTCTTTCCCGCTTGATCCATGCGTTGCGAACCAGTGAGCGAAACTTCGTCAATGATGAGGACTTGGCCAGTCGGTTGATTCTGACTCATCGGGCATCACCGCTGACCAGTGACGTGCGAACCTTCTCGGCAAGTGAGTCCAAGTCGGTTTGCGACAATTGGACGCTTGCTAGAAGGTCATGTATTTTCTGTTCGAAGCGGATGCGCTTCAGGTTTTCTTTGGCTTGAATCAGCTCTGGGTCATTGGCGGTTCTTGACCTGGTGAGTGAAGCAATTCGTGCCCGTTCGTATGTCCAAGACATTTGAATCTCCATCGGGGTGCTTGCGCAAGATGCGCTGAGTCACGCCACCGGAGAGAGGCTTTAGCTTGTAGCCAGATAACTACTATTTACAAGATAGCAGCAAGGGCTGACAAACTGCTTCGATTAGCTGCATCGTCGCGTGTCGAAGCCTTCTGAAGGCCGGCGAGCGCGAACATTAGGCGATTGTATGCACGGGAGTCTCGAGTGATTTGAAGCTCCATTTTGCAGTGGAACCACCCATTTTTATAAGGG
>CAZLWT010000174.1:0-3580 GCA_964563325.1 uncultured Rhodoluna sp.
ACCAAATTGAAGAGTTAAGCCTTGCCTCACAGTCGAAAGTAAGGAGTCTGTCACTTGATGGCACCGCGAACCATGGCTGCTGAAACTTCAGGTGCAATGTCTGAAATGAAGGCGCCCATAGCAGATTCTGACCCCGCCAGGTACTTCAGTTTGTTCACTCCTCGGCGCGGTGAAGTAATTTGAAGCTGAAGCCTGACATTTTCTCCGCCTTGAACCAGTGGCGCTTGGTGCCAGGCTGATATGTATGGAGTGTGGGTTTCGTACACGTCATCCAAAGCGCCAAGTAGTTTCGAATAGATTGTCGCCAATTCGTCGCGTTCATCGCTCGTTAGTTGACCGAAGTGCTGCACGTGACGGTGTGGCAGAAGATGAATTTCTATTGGCCATCTGGCAGCAAATGGAACATAGGCAGTGAAATGCTCACCCGCAATGAGCATCCGCTCACTCTTCGATTCAAATTCGAGGGTCTTTTGAAAAAGGTCCTCTCCAAATACGTCAATAGAACTCAGAAGTTTCTTTGTTCGAGGAGTCACATATGGGTAGGCATAAATCTGACCATGAGGGTGGTTCAGCGTTACTCCGATTTCTTCTCCACGGTTTTCAAATGGAAATACTTGTCGAACCCCTGGCATCGTTTGAAGTTCATTGGTTCGGACTGCCCATGCCTCAATCAACGTTCGCACTCGTGAAATCGGCATCTTTGAGAGTGAACCTTCATGTTCTGGGCTGAAAACAACCACTTCGCAACGGCCGATTGACGGAAGAATTGAACCGAGCTTCAGTTGCTTAATAAGACCTAAATTTTCATCATCAGTCTCGAGTAAGTCAGGACCGAACGCTGGGCTCTTGTTTTCAAATACTGCGATGTCGAAGTTGTCGGGGATTTCGGAGAGGTTTGCAACTGTGCTCGGGCACAGAGGGCAAAGGTGCGCCGGTGGCAAAAATGCTCTCGTGTTTCTGCTCGAAGCTACTGAAATCCAGTCTCCGGTCAGCGAGTCTAAACGCATTTGCGCTACTTCGGGGCGATCGGCAGGAGGTCGTTGATCTGCCTTGCGAGTCAATGGCATCGATGAATCAGCGTCATCAAAATAAATGAGCTCGCGCCCGTCGGAAAGCTTTACGAAAACTTGGTTCCAGGTTTTTTGGTTCAATTCAGACCGCTCTCAACAACTTCGATGGAAGCAACGTGCTCACGCAAAGCGGAAATGGCTTTCAGGTCCAAGGCGTTGTCTGTAATCAACGCATCTGCCTCATTCAGTTGCGCGAAGGTGCTGATGCCAACTTTGCCCCACTTTGTGTGGTCGGCAAGAACCACAAACTTCTTGGTGCGCTGACGAACGCTGCGGTTGGTTTCTGCTTCATAAAGGTTTGGCGAGCTAAACCCGCCAGTGATGTCCACTCCGTGAGTGCCGATGAAGGCAACGTCAAGATTTAGTCGCTGAAGGGCTGAAATAGTTAATTCTCCAACGAATGAGTCGGTGGGCGTGCGCATACCACCGGTCAGGATAACTACCTGGCTAGAGTTTCCTTCGCGGTGAAGGTAGTCGGAAACCGGAAGCGAGTTAGTCACTACGGTTATTCGCGGAATGTGGGCGATGTGTCTAGCCATTGCAAAAACGGTGCTTCCACCCATAAGGGCAATTGAAGAACCCGGCTTTACCATTTCGGAAGCCTTTGCGGCTATGGCGTCTTTGGCCGCCTGTTCGCGCATGGATGTGGCCTTGAATGGGGGCTCACTGATATTGCTCGACTCTAATATTGCTACTGCGCCGCCATGAACTTTCTCGATAAGGCCCGCTTCGGCTAGGGCATCAATGTCACGACGCACTGTCATCTCAGAAACATCAAGCGTCGTTGCAAGTTCAGACATTCGCGCTGCGCCGGAACGGCTAACCGCCTGAAGAATCAGGGTTTGGCGCTGTGTTGCGAGCATAACTGCATTTCCTCTCTTGATGTATCTATAGGTAAGGCTATGCGACATTTAATTAGTTTTTGTTCGTATTTGATAACGCACTGATAACTTTTGTGAGAATTGGTCAGTTTGTGTTAATTGCCCGAACTAATCTTTAGGTAATTGGTATTACTTCAAAAATCGAAAGGAGTGAAAATGACCACGCCAGTTGCAGCGAAGAAAAAGAAAAAGAGCGATCTTCTCGTCTCCTTACCATTCATGGCACCAGCGCTCATTGGTCTTCTCGTCTTCGTGCTGTGGCCAGCACTCCGAGGGGTGTACCTAAGCTTCACCGAGTACAACATCTTTCGCCCACCGGTATTCACCGGGTTCGAAAACTACACGAGGATGTTTGCCGACCCTGTTTTTTGGAACGCACTCTGGGTCACCCTGGAGTACGTGACTATAAACATCGTTATCCAAACAGCGTTTGCTCTTTTCATCGCAGTTCTCATGCAGAGATATACTCGCTCAACTGTAATTCGCGGAATAATCCTGCTGCCGTACCTTTTCTCTAACGTGATCGTCGCGCTCGTGTGGTACTGGCTAGCCGACTACAACCTCGGGCTTATCAACTCGGTTCTCGATGCCTTCAACTTAGATAAGGTGACCTTCTTCTCGGATGTCACAGCTATGCCAACAATCGCACTTATCAACGTTTGGCGTCACGTTGGGTATACAGCCCTTTTGATTTTTGCCGGACTTCAGGCGATACCTAAAGACATCTACGATGCCTCGTCCGTTGACGGAGCTGGAGAGTTTAGAACTTTCCGAAGCATTACACTTCCGTTACTCCGACCGGTACTGGCTTTCGTTCTCGTCATCACTGTGACCGGATCGTTCCAGATTTTCGACACTATTGCTGTAACCACTGGAGGAGGCCCGATTCATGCAACCAGAACTTTCAGCATCCTAATTGCTGATACCGCATGGGGAAATAATGAGTTTGGTTATGCCTCGGCAATCTCGGTAGCCCTCATGGTCTTACTCTCGTTGATTGCATTTGCCCAAACCAAAATACTTGCAGCCAATCAGTCAGATATGGATCGATGACCATGAGCACAATGACTCCCAAGCGCCAGGCAAAACTTCAAGAAGCTGCCGAAAACACAATCAAGCGCAACCTTGGCTCAAGAATTTTCGGTTTCGTTTCGCTAACCATCGTCGTAGTGATCACAATTTTCCCGGTTTACTGGATGCTGCGAACCGCCCTAAGCACAAGCAAGACTTTGTTCAGTGACCCGACTAGCTTGGCTCCAGTGAACTTCACTCTCGGTGGATTCGCTCGAGTCCTCGGTCTCTCGTCAAATGCACAAGCTCTAGCCGAAGGTGGATCCGGAGCATCAGTCAACTTTGCCTTATTCTTCATGAACTCAGTAATCGTTGCGACCGTTGTTACCGTCAGCCAGATTTTCTTTAGCGCGATGGCCGCCTATGCGTTCTCGATTTTGAAGTTCAAGGGCCGAGACTCGATCTTTTTCTTATTCATCATCGCACTCACGGTGCCTGGTATCTTCCTCGTGCTACCCAATTTCCTGCTTATTCGAGAGCTACATCTAATCAATAGCCTCTTAGGAATCATGTTGCCAAGCTTATTGATGGCGCCATTTGCCATGTTCTTCTTCCGGG
>CAZLWT010000175.1:0-3548 GCA_964563325.1 uncultured Rhodoluna sp.
CGCGCTACGGGGTCTATGTGAAGGCCAGGTCACGAAGCGAGCTGACTCAGCTTTTTGAAGCCAGGGCTGCTCTAGATTCCGAGATATCTCGCTTGGCCTCGTTGCGGCGTGACCAGCATGACATTGATGCATTGAGGTTGATAGCCGACCGCGCCAGAGCCACTGCCGAAGCCGATGATGTCGAGGCTCTTTACAAAGCCAGCAACGACTTTTACGTGGCCCTTCGAATCGCAGCCAGAAACACCGTCTTGTCCACCATTTCGCTCAACCTGGAAAAGCGTGCTCGTTTTTACTTTTACCCGATAGCTAAAGATCTAGGACGAGACTGGGCGGTGCGCCAAGCCGAACTCGTCAGTCTGATTATTGCTGGGGAAAGCGACTTGGCCTCCGAGGCAACTCGACGACACATGCAAACCACCGGATCGGATGTCTTGCGACTTCTTGACCTTCTGGACGACACCGAATAAACGACACCGAATACAAGACACTGAATAGAGGCAAAATGAGAAACCGAATCCAAGAGTCTTTTTTTGGCGATCAGCTTCAGCTTTTACTCATGCTGGCACTGACTTTCTCCACCGGCGTTAGCGATGCGGTCGGCTACCTTGGCCTTGACCGAGTGTTCACCGGAAACATGACTGGAAACGTCGTGATATTGGGCATGGCCCTTGCCGGTGCCGAAAACCTCAAGATTTGGGGTCCGCTGGTTGGCTTGTTGGCATTCCTGTTGGGTGCGTTTCTGGCTGGCCGACTTATGCGCGGTATTCCCACCCACTGGACCACTCGCAAAACCATTGCCTTTTTGGTCGCCGGGCTTATCATGACGATCGCCGCACTGCTGATGTGGCTACAACCCGGTTTAGTTTTGGCGCCTTGGAGTTTCGGCATAACCGCACTTCTGGCTCTTGGCATGGGCACCCAAGCTGGCACCGCCAGACATCTTGCCACCGCTGACGTTAACACCGTTGTCATCACAACCACCCTGATTGGGTTGGCGGCTGATTCTCGCTTCTCATCGGCGAAGGGGCAACTATGGATGCGTCGCACTTTATCCATCGGTCTCATCGGCTTAGGTGCGGTTGCCGGCTCACTGCTTTTGCGGGTTCACCCGGCCTTAGGCGTTGCCCTATCGGCGGTAATCATTCTTGCGGTGGCCATCATCGGTCAACTCAGGTTGGTAAGGGATTCCACTTTAGAACCTATGTAGCAGGCTCATTGGTTTTGACCTAAAGACCAAATCAACCTCTCGTACACCAAGTGTCAACTCATTGTTAAGGCTCGGCTCATAGCCTTAACGCATTATGTTTCGATCACTTATGAGAAAGTTTCGAGCCTTGCGCAAACGCACTCAAATCATCAGCGTCGCAGTTGCTGCCGTTGTAGCAATAATTGCCGGTAACTTCGTAATCTCAACGGCCATTGCCGCTTCCGCCAACGATTCCAATGAGGCGCTGCACTTCTATAAAAACGAAAACTACATAGAGGGCACGGCGGCCGACAACCTCGGTTGGACAACCAACGTTATCGCTTCAAATAGCACGACCGACATCGCCGCTCAATTTAGCTGTCCCGCTGAATCAGACGGCGTCTTTGCGTTCATCTCAGATCGCGGATCAGAACGACTCGGCACGGGAAGTTGGAAAGCGTACATCCTCACAAGCTTCATCTCGGGTACGACAAACGCATTCGAGATTAACCTGAAGCCCAGCGGTCTTATCAACGGTTCGCCTGGATCCCAGGTAATCAAATCCACAGGCGGAGACTACAGTCTTGGAGTCGCCTGTACGACAAACAACGGGCTAAAGGTGGTTTACGCTTCCTATCGCTTGATCTCTGTGACCGGTGGAACCGGTTCCTGGACGGCCCAGCCGGCACCGACTATAGATTCCGGCACTACCTCAACTCAGACGGCCCTCACCGCTTCAAAAGAATCCTTCGAAGTGGGCACTGCAATCGATTTGAATGCAAGCGTTTCACCTGCGTTCTCGGGGGCAACAGTCTCATTCAAAGACGGAAGCAACACTCTTGGCACGGGCACCACCGATGGCTCCGGAAACGCCACCTTGCATGTGCCGAATCTGTCTGTCGGTTCACACTCAATCACCGCCAACTACGCTGGCGATGCAACTCACAAGAGTTCGGTCTCACCCGCGGTGACCGTAAACGTAAGCCCGACCCCAACGGTGACTCCGACCCCTACTCCGACGGCAACAACCCCTGCCGCGCCAATTCTTCCAGTCAACCCGCCGACCTGGATTCAGGGTGCAACAATCTACCAAGTGAACCCGCGTGTCTTCACCGATGCCGGAAACTTCAATGCTTTTAAGCAGCAAGTTCCTCGACTTAAAACTTTAGGCGTCTCTGTAATGAACTTCTTGCCACTCACCCCGATCTCGGCCGGGCCAAAGCATCAGGGCACCTTAGGTTCGCTCTACGCGGCCGACGATTACCAGGCAATCAATTCAGAGTTCGGAACCTCTACCGACTTCACAAATCTTGTGACGTACCTTCACCGCAACGGATTCAAGGTTGTTGTCGGATGGAATGCCCAAGCAACCGGTTTTGAAAACTCTTGGCTCACCGATCACCCAGACTGGTACCTGAGCGATGCGAACGGGGTTATTACACCAGCTGGGGGAAGCAACGTGGACAAGGCTTTGCTCGATTACCGAAACTCAAACATGCGGCTAGCCATGATTGATTCAATGAAATATTGGGTATCCACATTTGGCATAGATGGGTTCAACTGTGCCAACGTAGATTCAATCCCAGTTGAATTTTGGGATCGCGCAACCGCCGAGGTCAACGCTGTAAAACCTACTTTTTGGCTCGCTGACAGCACCGCAAATGGGGCACTATTCACCAACTCTTTCGACGCGGCTTATAACTACGGTCTTTACTCGACCATTGGCACTCTTTCGGGCAAGACGGTGAAATTGAGCCCATTTTCAACTGCGGTCTCTGACTTTCAAGCTCCTGGCCAAAACCGGGCAATGCCGGTGAACCTAATTTCTAACGACATTCTTAACTCCACAAACGGCAGCGAAATCAAACGGTTCGGTCTGGCGAAATCTTATCTTGGTGCATTGATTTCTTTTACAAGCCCAGGCACTCCGATGATCTTTAACGGCCAGGAAATAGCGTCTTCCAAAACCCTGAAGCCATATGATAAAGACACTATCAAGTGGATATCTTCGCCGACCACCGCCTTCTACAAGAGCCTTATCAACCTAAAAGCGCGAAATCAGGCGCTATGGACTGGGGCCTCCCAGCAGGCAGTTCAGCTAATCACAACGAGCAACCCAAACGTTCTGGCGTATCAGCGCACGAGCGGGTCAAACAAGGTGTTGGTGATCATTAACCTGAGCGCCAAGGCACAAAAGGCGAATGCTTTTTTGAGTGCCAAGCCTGGCAAGTTGTTCACCTTGGCGGGCAAGCCAACGACACTGAGCACGAGCCTCAAGTTGAGCCTTCCAGCCAACGGGTACCTTGTTTACTCCTCGACGTCGGCTAAATAACCAAAAGCTACCAAACGGAAAATGCCTCGG
>CAZLWT010000176.1:0-3539 GCA_964563325.1 uncultured Rhodoluna sp.
GACGAACTTGATACCGCGGTTGAAATCGCACTCCGCCATGGCGCGATTGGCGCAAGAATGACTGGCGGCGGCTTTGGTGGGGCAGCCATTGCGCTAACGCCAATTGAGAAAATCGGCGAAGTAACGCTGAGCGTCCTTGCTGAATTTGAACTATTGGGTTACTCACGACCCAGCATTTTCACAGTTTCGGCTGCTGAAGGCGCTAGGCGTGAAGCATGATTCGATAAGGAACTCGATGACTGCATTAGTTACTGGAGGAGCGGGTTACATTGGCTCACACGTTGCTCGGTTGCTGCGCCAGCAAGGAGTCGCCGTTGTTTTTGCAGACGATTTATCGACAGGGGTGCCTACCCGCGCGGAGGGTTTCGAAAAAATCATATTGGATATGGCTGCCAGCGATTCATCAACCAAACTTTCGAAGATTCTGCGAGAACACAACGTTACCTCTGTCATTCATTTAGCAGCGCGCAAAAAAGTCGGCGAATCGGTTGAAAGACCCGAGTGGTATTACCAACAGAATGTTGGGGGCCTGGCGAATTTGCTCGTGGCGATGAAAAAGGCCGAGGTGAAAAAATTAGTTTTCTCATCAAGTGCGGCAACCTATGGCATGCCGAATGTCGCCGCCGTAAGTGAGGACTACGATTGCCAACCCATAAACCCTTATGGTGAAACCAAACTTATTGGCGAATGGATGGTATCCAACGCACAGCGAGCTTGGGGGCTAAGCGCAATAAACTTGCGTTATTTTAACGTTGCAGGCACCGGCTGGGATGACTTAGCCGATACATCCACCGCCAACCTAGTGCCAATTGTAGTTTCCGCAATAAAAGCCAACAAGAGACCAGTTGTTTTCGGTGACGATTATGACACTGCCGATGGCACTTGCATCCGAGATTATGTGCATGTTTTGGATTTAGCCGAAGCCCATATCAGTGCGATGAATTATTTAACGGACCACCCTGGCATTGTGAGAACGTTCAACGTTGGAACTGGACGAGGATCGTCAGTTTTTGAAGTTTTGGAAGCCATCAAGCAAGTTAGTGGAATTCAATTCGAATTTGAAGTGCAGGCCCGGCGAGAGGGGGATCCAGCCAGTCTCACAGCCAATGTCCAAAGGATTCAAGACGAACTAGGCTGGCGCGCGAAATTCGGACTGGAAGAAATAGTGCGATCAGCCTGGAACTCAGCTGCGAACAGCTAACCTAATCCGACTTAGCTGCTCCCGCTGTTTTCGTCTGAGACCATCCTTGCCAAAGTTGCGAGGGCACCTGCGGCAAGACGGATTATTCACTTCAACTTTCGAGGTTTTTGGTGATAATTTAGTTGATTCAAACTTGCAATCGTCGCCGATTAGGGTGTTTTCTTCTTAAGTTCACGCCATGGATCGCGTCGACCTCAATGCTTGTCACGCCTCGCTAACTGAGTTCTGACTTATTATTCTTATTCAACCGCAGTCTCGTATAGAGAGGCATCGACATGCGCAGATTCATAATTTCCTTCAACGACGGTGACATGAAGTTCGATATGAGCGAACTTCCACAGGTTGCCGAAGAGTCGCACAAGGTCGTGCGCGAAGCTAAGGCCGCCGGAGTCTGGATCTTCGGTGGCGGTTTCTTTGAAGACAAACCCGTAGTGATTGACGCCGAGGGCAGGCTAACCGTTGGCCCAATCACCCCCAGCGATGTGCGCTTGGGCGGTTTCTCGGTAATAGACGCCGAGACAGCCGAGCAGGCGCATGAATGGGCCGCGAAGATTGCCAAGTCGTGCCGATGCCCGCAAGAGGTGCGCGAGATGATTTACGACCCCGAGTCGACTAACTAAAGATATGCCGACGGAAGCTGCCTCAGGTGCATCTCACTAAAGCCGGGAAGCGAACTACCTAACACCCAACAGGTCGATGACGAACACCAGTGTTCTGCCAGATAGTTGATGGCCGCCACCTGTTGGACCATAGGCGTACTCGGGTGGGCAGATTAGTGTGCGACGGCCGCCGACCTTCATGCCGGGAATACCTTCTTGCCAGCCCTTAATCAAACGATTTAGTGGAAACTCGATTGGTTCGCCTCTGCCCCACGATGAGTCGAACTCTTCGCCGGTTTCGTAGTCGACACCTAGATAGTGCACCTTCACGGTGCCTCCAACTGGGGCCTCAACGCCGGTGCCTTCGTACACCTCTTTGAGGGTTAGCACCAATGGCGCTGGCTCGAGCATTGGTTCAATTTCAGGTCGTTGTAAATTATTCATAAGACTTCAATATACTGAGAAAAACGCACTCGTCGAACCCAAAATGGGTAGTTGTTCAAGCAATCTACCTTGTTCGGTTTAGCCAGTTAGGACCCAAGTGATTAGAACTAAAACTTTGACACTTATTATCGTGGCGGCTTTCGTAATGCAGGTGCTCGCCTCTCCCGCTCTGGCAGTGAGTTCGAAGACAAGTGAATGCACAATCACCGGAACCGCTGGCGCCGATATCCTTACCGGCACTGACCGCAATGATGTTATTTGCGGCCTAGGCGGAAACGACCTTATTCAAGGCGGCTCGGGCAATGACCTGATCTATGCTGGCGCAGGGAACGACAAAATACTCGGTGGCGACGGCAATGACACCATCTTTGGTCAAGGACAGGGCGACTTTGTTAGCGGTCAAGCAGGCAACGACAAGCTGGACGGGGGCGACGGAAACGACATGCTTTCTGGCGGAGCCGGCAGGGACACCCTGATTGTCAATCAAGGGCGAGACACCTGCGGTTGGGATCGCTTGGATGTCATGAAAGGCAACTGCAACCTAGACAAAAAAGCCCCTGTCATAGCTGCGATTGGGCCTAAAGTGCAACAGGTTCAAGCCGGAACCACCGCCTATTTTCGATGGAGGGCGACCGACTCGTCAGGGATCGAAGATTCCTGGCTGAACATCGGCGGGGCCTCAGGTTGGGTAACAAAATGGTGTGGTTTTGTTGTGGCCTCGCAACGAGTTGACGGCACGCCCAAAGACGGCACTTATCTAGCCAAGTGCGATATTCCAAAAACGGCCCCGAATCTCGTCTATAGCGTCTTCTTGAGTTCCAGCGACAAAATGGGAAACGTGGCAACAAGCGACTCGGCAATAACTTTCGAGGTTTTTGGGGGGTCACAAGACGTCACCTCACCTAGCTTTGAACCAATTTCAGTTCCTCTAAGCGTCGAGCCCGGGTCGAGCTTTGAGGTGACCTGGAAGTCAACCGATGAAACCGACGTTGCGTATTGCGCCCTTTATTTTCTGCCGGTCGACGCCTCGTTCAACAACGGGTTCATTAGCTACATTTCGGCCGAGGGACCAGCCCAACTTATCGAGGGCAACGAGAAAACTGGCGTTTACAAGCAAACCTTCTTTGTGAACCCGGACACTCCGGGCGCCGTCTTCACGATGTGGGCAACGCTGTCGGATTCACTCGGCAACAAAACCTTCGAAGCAACTGGCGGCTCAATCGAAGTTCAGAAAAAGCTTCTGCCAACTTTGGGCTAGTAGCGGCAGCACAACTATCAATAGGAGCACCAGCAGC
>CAZLWT010000177.1:0-3522 GCA_964563325.1 uncultured Rhodoluna sp.
GGTTCAGACGTGTGCTCTTCCGATCTAACAGCCAGTGAAGCGAAAGCAGTGAAACCAGCATTGAAGCCCAGAGCATGTGAAAACCAACCAGCAGGGCAGGGACACCAAGACGCGCCTGGCTGATACCTATGATGATTTGACCTACGGTCACGAGCAATAGAAGCGCGAGCGTTTTGCGCGCCGGCGACCAGGAACGAAGACCGCCTTGACTCGACGAGCGGAAAGCGGCAAATGCGCTAACTACGATGAACGCAAACATCAGGTAGCCGGGGTAGCTGTGGAAATGTTGCCAGATCTCTAAATCGAGGCCATTTCTGGGGGTCTCGGCATCGCCAGAATGAGGCCCCGCTCCCGTCACAAGCACACCGATGAGAACGGCTACTAGCCCCACCAGGAAGGTTGGGGTGGCGAGCCTAGAGGCCAGGGGAGAGGCCGCTTCGGTCTGGGCCCCGTAAACCCGAAACAACAGGAGGCTGGCGAGCCATATCATGACCGCACTGAGCACGAAATGTACCCCAACCAGCCAAGGGTTGAGTTTTGTCAGGACCGTAATGCCACCCAGCACCGCCTGCATCGGAATTCCAAGGCCTAACCAAAGTGCCGGCGCGTGCAGACCGCGGCGCTTTTCACGAGCCAGTCGCCTGACAGACACATAGGTAGCAACCGCGATGACCACCAGCACAAAGGTCAACATGCGATTGGCAAACTCAATGATGCCGTGCACGCCCATGGCTGGAACCGTGACCAGAGATTCGGCGGTGCACTTGGGCCAGGTTGGGCATCCGAGACCAGAACCGGTCAGTCGCACCACACCACCGGTGACGACGATCAGGATTTGGCTGACCAGCGAGGCCCAGGCGAAAGCCCTCAGGTACCGGGTTGAGAATAGAAACTCGGCGGCGCGCCCAATGGCAGTGCCTAGTGTGGTCTTTTTGATTGAACTCAAAGAATTTTGCCTTTCGAGACCGTTTCCGGACTTTGTTCTGAACAGCGCCTGAAGTAAAGTTGAGGCAGGTTCAAACAGTGATTTTGGCAACGATGCCATGTTCTTCTAATCAAGTCTTACACGAAGAATCCGCGAGTTTCGCGGGGAATGAAGTTTGAGCCGGTCAGGTTCTCACAACTAAGGTGAGATGGCCCTAAGTCTTTCCAAAAGTGCTTTCAAACTAATAAAAGGAGGTTCTGCGTGTCCGATATTATAATCGAGCGACCAGAGCTAGACAGTCTTGGCGTTTACGAGTTCGGTTGGTCGGATTCCGACGCTGCCGGTAAGACCGCGAAACGAGGCATTAGCGAAGCCGTTGTAAAAGACATCTCCGATAAGAAGAGCGAAGCCGAATGGATGCTTCAGAACCGCATGAAGGGCTACGAGTACTTTCTTCGTAAGCCAATGCCTTCTTGGGGCGCCGACCTTTCCGGTATCGATTTCGACAACATCAAGTACTTTGTGCGATCGACCGAGAAGCAGGCAGGAAGCTGGGAAGAGCTTCCTGATGACATCAAGGCAACCTACGAGAAGCTGGGTATCCCTGAGGCTGAACGCCAAAGACTGGTAGCCGGTGTCGCCGCACAATACGAGTCTGAAGTCGTTTACCACCAAATCAACGAAGAACTAGAACGCCAGGGCGTCATCTTCCTAGACACCGACACCGCGCTCAAAGAGCATCCCGAGTTGTTTCGCGAGTATTTTGGCACCGTCATTCCTGCCGGTGACAATAAGTTTGCGGCGCTAAACACCGCCGTTTGGTCAGGTGGATCATTTGTCTACGTGCCAAAGGGCGTCACGGTCGAGATTCCGCTGCAGGCCTACTTCCGAATCAACACCGAGAACATGGGTCAGTTTGAGCGAACCCTCATCATCGCCGATGAAGGCTCTTACGTTCACTACATCGAAGGCTGCACCGCTCCGATTTACAACTCGGATTCGTTGCACTCGGCAGTCGTAGAAATCATCGTGAAAAAGAACGCACGCGTGCGCTACACAACGATTCAGAACTGGTCAAACAACGTTTACAACCTGGTTACCAAGCGCGCGATCGCACATGAAGGCGCGACGATGGAGTGGATCGATGGAAACATCGGCTCCAAAGTAACCATGAAGTACCCATCGGTGATTCTTGCCGGTGAGTATGCCCGCGGCGAGACCCTTTCGGTGGCTTTTGCTGGCGAGGGTCAGCACCAAGATGCCGGTGCCAAAATGATTCACTTAGCACCGCACACCAGTTCGTCAATCATTTCCAAGTCGATTGCACGTGGCGGAGGTAGAACTTCTTACCGCGGTGAGATTCGCGTCAACCCAGGCGCCCACCACTCGGCCAACACCGTGCGTTGCGATGCCCTACTGGTTGACACCATTTCTCGTTCTGACACCTACCCCATGGTTGACGTGCGCGAAGACGACGTTTCTATGGGGCATGAGGCAACCGTCTCACGCGTTAGCGAAGAACAACTGTTTTACCTGCAGTCTCGCGGAATGGCAGAAGACGAAGCCATGGCCATGATTGTGCGCGGCTTCATCGAGCCGATTGCAAAGGAGTTGCCGATGGAATACGCCCTGGAACTCAACAAGCTCATCGAGATGCAAATGGAAGGTGCTGTCGGCTAGTGACAACACAAACACAGACAGCCCAACATGGACTGGCTGCGCACAGCCATGGCGCGGGCGTTCCCATCCAAACCAGATCAGAGCGCTTGAGATCTGCCGAAGTCACTGACTTTGCGCCGATCTCAACCAGAGAAGAACAATGGCGTTACCTGTCTGCCGACAAGTTGCGCGGGCTCGATGCCGATCAGCTTGAAGAATATGCCGGCGACCTAGTCTTCAGTGGCCCCGCAGACCTCGAAAGTAGCTGGATAAACCCAGACCACGCTCTTTTTGGTGCCGCCGGGCTTCCGGAGGATCGTCCGAGTGCCGCGGCTTGGGGTTCGGCACAGGCCGCTTACCTCATCGACCTTCCGAACGAGTACGTGGCAAGCCAAGACATCCAGTTAGTAATCAACTCTGAGAGCATGGAGCCGAGCGCGCTTCACCTAATCCTGAACGCTGGGAAACACTCGAAGGCCACCGTAATCATCGACCACCGCGGCGACGCGATTCTGTCGGAAAACATCGAGATTTTGGTTGGCGATGAAGCAGAGCTAACAGTTGTGAGCATTCAAGACTGGAATGCAAAGTCGGTGCATGCCTCGGCACAACTGGCGAAACTCGGGCGAAACTCGAAACTGCGCCACGTTGTGGTCACCCTCGGCGGTCAAACCGTTCGCCTGACCCCATCGGCTGCCTTCACGGCGCCCGGAGGCGATGTCGAGCTGCTAGGCGTGTACTTCGCCGATGCTGGCCAGCACCTAGAGCATCGTCTATTCGTTGACCACGCGGTGCCGAACTGCAAGTCTCGCGTGACCTACAAGGGTGCCCTGCAAGGCGAAAAAGCCCACACGGTATGGGTTGGCGATGTACTGATTAGGGCCGAGGCTGAGGGCACCGATACATATGAACTCAACCGAAACCTGTTGCTAACCGAT
>CAZLWT010000178.1:0-3497 GCA_964563325.1 uncultured Rhodoluna sp.
CGGTTGGCACCATCGAGGTGAGCGAGTGAATGTAATCGGCTCCCCCGGCTCGCGTCAGGTTTCCGGCCTTGGTCAACTCATCGGTGATGGTGATGACGTCGGTTGGTTCACCTTTGGCATAGAGGCTGTACAGCGCCTCAAAAATAATTTCGTGCTTGGGGGCATAAAAATCCTTGCCCTTGACGAACTCAAAAACCTCGGCGATGGCCTCTTGTGAAAGCAACATTCCACCGAGGGTGCTCTGCTCGGCCAGCAGATCGTTTGGCAACATCCGCTCATTGCCCCAGTTGGGTTCAACCGGTGCTACTGACGCAAGTGACATGCGAACCTCCCGCTATTAGTTTGATGCTTGTCTAGCATCCCCTACAGACACGATGGATGAAAATCGCCCTGTGGATAGATATGTGCATAACCTGCCAGACACGCCGTAACAACTCTTCAAATTCTGTTGATAACCTTGTGGACAAATTGTTGAATAATCAAGAAAATCGGCTATTTATAAGCCTTGTAGCCCTGTGGATAAGTATTAACAGTAACTCTAAAGCAATACCTTAGGGTTGTGGATAACCTTAGGCGTTTCTTGAGTCTTTTAGGTGGGAAAACAAAAAACGGTGGGCCTCAGGCCCACCGTTTTTAGCTAGCAAAAGCTAGAAGGTTTTACTTAGCGGCCACCACTGCCAGAGTGATTCTGGCCGATAGGTCTCCGTGCAAACGAACGGTTGCAGCATGAGTTCCGGTTGAGCGGATTGGCGCAACGAACTCAATCTTGCGCTTGTCTAGCTCGCCTAGACCCGCGTCGGCAACAGCCTTCACGATGTCGGCGGTCTTGACGGCACCGAACAAACGGCCACCCGCGCCAGCCTTAACGACTAGCTTGATTGGCTTGGCTTCGATAGCTGCCTTGAGCGACTGTGCTTCCTCGATGGTGGCAAGTGCGCGAGCGGTGCGAGCAGCGCGAATCTGGTCGATCTGCTTTTCACCACCCTTGCTCCAAACCACTGCGAAGCCGCGAGGGATGAGGTAGTTGCGGGCGTAGCCGTTCTTTACCTCAACAACATCGCCGGCTGAACCGAGGCCTGTTACCTCGTTAGTCAGAATTAGCTTTGACATTCACTTACTCCTTAGCTGCGGCCAGCACCCGCGTATGGCAACAAAGCCACTTCGCGAGCATTTTTGACGGCACGGGCGATTAGGCGCTGCTCTTGTACAGAGACGCCGGTGATTCGACGGGCACGGATTTTTCCGCGGTCGGTGATGAACTTGCGAAGGGTGGCGACATCCTTGTAGTCGATTACGCCAACCTTGATTGCTTTGACCGGTGCAAGCTTCGCGTTTTTAGCGTTGCGATTTGGCTTGCGACGGGTTTCTTGTGACTTTGCAGCCATTTGATTCTCCTAAGTTTTCTTTAAGATCTAGAAAGGGGTGTCGTCTGCGCCAGCAGATGCGGTTCCCGGGTTGGCCCAGCTGTCGTTGGCCTGGGCGTTGCCCGGGCGGGTGACTGCTGGATTCTCTGACCATGGGCTGGTAGCGGGAGCATTGCTGCCACCGCCGAAAGCGGGTGCTGCGTTGCCACCACCGAAAGCGGGTGCTGAACCTTCGCGGGCACGACGAGTAACCGCGGCGGTTGCGTAACGCAACGACGGGCCAATCTCTTCGATTTCCAACTCAACCGAGGCTCGCGCCTCGCCCGAAGCGGTCTGATAAGCAGAAGCCGGCTTCAGTCGCCCGGAAACCACAACTCTGGTTCCCTTGGTGAGCGACTGGGCAATGTTTTCTGCTACCTCGCGCCATGCGGTGCAAGTGACCCAAAGAGTCTCGCCGTCTTCCCACTGGCTGGTCTGGCGGTTCATGACTCGAGGGGTTGAACCCACTCGAACACTAACCACTGCGATTCCACCCTGGGTGTAGCGCAACTGCGGGTCATCGGCGAGATTGCCGACGACCGTTACGATTACGTCCCCTGCCACGATTACTACTCGCTAGCTTTTTCAGCAGCCGGCACAGCCGCTGCCTTCTTGGCTACTGGCTTCTCGTCTTCTGCGGCGTCAGCGGCTTTTTCAGCAGCTGAAACTTCTGGAACAACGACTGGAGTGATTTCGACAACTGCTTCGTCGGCGCGCATTACCTTGGTGCGAAGCACGGCTTCTGAAAGCTTTAGCTGACGGTCAAGCTCAATGATGTCGTCAGACTTAGACGTGATGGCGATTACAACGTAAATGCCTTCGGTCTTCTTGGCGATTTCATAAGCGAAACGACGCTTGCCCCAAATGTCAACCTTGTCAACGGTGCCTCCACCGTTGCGGATAACGTTTAGGAACTTTTCGAGGGATGGAGCAACGGTGCGTTCTTCGAGTGTTGGATCGAGAATTACCATGAGCTCATACTGATGCATAACTAACCCACCTCCTTTGGACTAGAGCGGCCACGGTATTTCCGTGACAGGAGGGTATTGGCATCTGTTGAAAGTATGTCGCGATTATTTAACCGCTAACGAGCAACCTTCCCAGCCTATCGCCTTTGCCACCACTCAAGCAAGCGCTTTTCGGCCTCGGCAGCGCCAATCGGCCCCTCATCCAAGCGAAGTTCCATCAGAAACCGATAGGCCTGCCCGACCTCGGGGCCCGGTTTCAAATCGAGCAGCCGCATTATGTCTTCACCGCTCAGATCTGGTCTAAGGGCGTTTAGCTCCTCGGCCGCCATAACGGCAGCAATTCGGTGTTCCAAATCGTCATAGGCGTGAGACAGGCGATCGGCTTTTCGCTTGTTTCTGGTCGTCACATCGGCGCGGGTCAAAACGTGCAGGCGCGACAGTTGATCACCGGCATCGCGAACGTATCGCCGAATGGCGGCGTCGCTCCAGGGTTGGTCGCTGTATCCAAAGAATCGAAGGTGTAGTTCAATCAGCCTGGCAACCGCTTTGGTGGTGTCTTTGTCAAAGCGCAGGGCCTTCATTCGCTTGATGGCCAACTTTGAACCAACCAGGTCGTGATGATAGAACGACACGGCGCCACCCGGCTCTAACTTGCGAGTCAGCGGCTTGCCGATGTCGTGAAGCAGTGCGGCAAATCGCAAGGTGAAGTCGCCCTCGAGGCCATATTCCTTTTCGTAGCCGATTGCCTGTTCGAGCACCGTAAGGGTGTGCTCGTAAACATCTTTGTGATGGTGGTGCTCATCGGTTTCTAACCTGAGGGCCGGAAGCTCCGGAAGCACTCGCTCGGCCAATCCGCTGTCGACCAAGGCTTCTAGTCCACTCTTCGGGTTTGCCCCCAAAAGCAGCTTAACCAGTTCGGCCTGCACCCGTTCGGCCGAAATGATGTCAATCCGATCGGCCATATCGGTGATGGCATCGAAGGTGGCCTGTTCGATTTCAAAGCCGAGTTGAGACGTGAACCTGGCCGCTCGCATCATGCGCAGCGGGTCATCGCCGAATGACACCTCGGGACCGGCAGTTCAATCCTGATCTCTTTCAGGCTGACTTCTTTTGAAGACAGCTTCCA